>JAJVIP010000006.1 GCA_022072025.1 Elusimicrobiota bacterium | reverse complement strand
GAAAGGATGCGGTCAGTAAACGGCGCTTACAAGGCGTTCAAGGGAGGGTGAAGAATTCAGAATTTTGTGTCGCGGCTACAAAGGCAAAAGCCTTAACACAACACATAACTGAACTCTTCACATAATAGATGCCGAAGCTCACCTTCGACACGAAAGCCGAGTGGGACCAGGCTGTTGAGAACATCGGGGTCAATACCGACGATGCGGGTTGTGTTCTTTCGACGGGCGCGACACCGTTAGTTCTTGCGGATAACTTTAACGACGGAACGAGAGGCCCGGAGTGGAAAGGTCACATTTCTAATTCCCTGATCGCGCAATTCGATCCGAGCTCGCCTTTTGATGAACCCTTGGCTGTGGCTCCTCCGCGCATTAAGCTGGCGCAGACCTTTATTTTGCCGATTGCGATTCAATTGAGTCGTATTGAACTCAAAATCGACGAGTTCAATGTGGGGTCTTTTTCACCGGATCTGATCGTGGAAGTGCAAACAGCCGGCGCGGATGATAGGCCAACCGGAACCGTGTTGGCCTCAACGACTGTGCCATACGCGAGCGTGGCGCCTCTGAGCGGATTCACCGGGTTTGATTTCCCGTCAATGCCGTCACTCCCAGCGGGGCAAAAACTCGCAATTGTTTTCTACACGAATCCATTGGGGACGGCGCCCAGCAGCATTGTTTGGTACTACGACCTCAATAACAATCCTTACCCTGACGGAAAAAACTCCTTTCTGAATTCCGGAACTGGCCAATGGGAATTTCAATTCGTTCCGCATGACTTCATGTTCCGCGTTTATCGCGGGATCGATCTAAATCCAAAGCCCACCGAAGACGGCGGATTTCTCACCTTCGATTATCAGAACACAAGCGGGTCCGGCGAACACATCCACATGATCCGCGACGTGGCGCAAGGAAATTGGGAAATGGAACTCCGGTTTCGGCTTCGCCGGCTTGCGCCGATTTTCAATTCCGGTCAGTTCGTAATCGGGATGCTTCAAGGGTCGCGTGGAACCTATGACGGCGCCGCGCGGACCGCCAAGCTCCTCCACGAATTCCGGTTCAACACGCAGAACAATTTCAATGTGAGTTACGACGCTCGCATGGTGGATCAAAGCGGGACGATCCACGCGTCAGGTTCCGGCACCTGGCCGAACATCAACGTTCAAAACGGCTTCCTTGCAAACGATCCGCATATTTTCAATCTCAAAGTGACGCGTGTTGGGAATGGCGTAAAATACCTTTTCTACCACTCCGACAATCCCGCAAACATTCTTCTTGAAACGAGCGTTTCGCCTGACGTCCGAAACTTGGGCGGCGACATATTCTTCGATATCGGTTCCACGTCGCTTTTCAATTCCTCCTTTGGAGTTGCATTCGATATCGATTTCCTGAACCTCAATTCGCCACCGGTGGAAGTTCCAACGGGATTCATGCGACTGCGTCACAGCTTCGGGGTCAATACGAAGCTCGAAAACTTCGAGTTTCGCCGTCAAATTCCCGTCGTCGGTGACAAAGTTGAAGTGCAGTTTCGCTCCGGCAATACCATCGGCGAGTTGGAAGCGGCCGACTTTGGGCCTATCGTCCTTACCCAGCCCGGTTCTTTCGATCCCGGCAACCCGCAGAACCTCTATGAGAAGGCCGTCTTGAGCATCCCGATGGCAAAGTTTTTTGAGACAAAACTTGTTCTCACGAAAGCCAGTCCATCGCCCATTCTTGAGCTTTACAGCTTGGAGTTCACACCGGAATCAACGCCGGTACCCGAGCCGGAAGAAACGAAACCAATTCTGACGTACCGGCGTGTTATCGATTCAAACAACGATTGGGGCCGGGCGATCGAAAAGTCGTCATCAATTTCCATCGTGAACGGCATGGTGACTTTGGCCGCGGTCTTTCAGGATCTGTTCGACGCCTTCATTATCAGTCCGGATTGGACGGTTTATCAGAGGAACGCCAACGTCTTTTCCTCGCTGGGATTTTTGCGGATGAATATTCTCTCCGCTGATTCCGACGCTATCCTGGTTAAAACCACCGCCATCCCAGCGGCGTTCACCGCCACGATTCGCTGGAGGCCGGAGGACATCGCTTCGATGCCGAACGGAGCGATGTTCAACGTTTTCTCGGTTTTTAACGCGGCCACGCGCCCAGTGCCCAATGACATCCGTGTTGGCGGCCTCGGAACTTCGACAACACACCACACCATCATCATTCGCCGCGCCCGCGGAGGCGACGGATCTCATCGGTTCGGTCTTGTCGCCTGTCGATCGGACGGTGTTTTTGTCGGATGGAACCAAAACACGATGACATGGAACCCTGGCGCCGGCGACCAGGTGATTCCGGCTGGCAAAGAGGCAACGCAATGGACGTTCGAAGTATCGGTTGCGTCTGGCGTTCTCACATTGAAGGCCTACGACGATCAGAACGTCCTTCGGTTCGATACCAGTTCCCAGCCGCTCAATATCAAGATCAACGACAACCAGCCGTGGATGGTGCTGGGGGATAGCGATCTCTCCGACATGCCCGTTGGCACCACACAGCTTTTCGATTCCATCGAGACGAATATCCCGACTTCCGGCGCGACCAGCGGATATATCCGATTCCGTGACGCTCTCGCGGCCAAGGCGCAACTTGGAAAAATAAAAGTCCTGCCCTCGGTCAATATTCAGACCGATCCGGCTCCGATCAAACTCAAAGCGCGATCGGCAGATTCCTTGGACGCTCTCATCAACGCGTCCTTCAAAGAGTCGTCGCAATTCGTGCCGAGCGTCTTTGGCAATGAACTCGATCTCGCGCTGCCGCCGGGAGCATTTATCGAAGTGGAGTTGAATCTTTTTTCAGCGTCACCCGGTCCAGAAATTATTTTCCTTTCCTGGGAAATTGAACCGCTGGTGGATGATACGCCGATCATCCTTTCTTTGGACAACATCACGCCGGATTCTGTCGTTGTTTCCTCCTCTGTGGGCGCCGCTCAGCCGGAGAATCAAGCAACCGTTCCCAATCTGAAAGATGGATATCCCGATACTCAATGGATTTCCACGACGGGGGCGGAGGGGTTTGGCATCGGCTGGTCGCTTGTTCTTGGTTTTAAGAAAGGAGCTGTGTTTTTTGAGGAAGTCATCGACACGTTGATTTTCCGAAACACTAACCTAAAAAAAATCACGGTCACACTCACCGAACTCAACTCCAACAATTCGGAAACGGTGTTTTCCGGTGAACTGCTCACATCCGACGCCATCATTACGTTTCCACCGAAACTCACGGCGCAAATCATTATCGCCATCGAGTCCAGTCAAGTCCCGAACGAGCTGAAAACTCTCGGAGAGATATATGCAGGCCGATTGCTCGTCGCTCTTCCGAATTTCAGTCGCTACGAGCCGAAGCGAGAAATGGTGGAAGCCGGAACGCTTCGCACACTTGGAGGCAAGGTCATCGCCTACCGCGGCCGCGATAAGTACGCCTCGCGATGGACAGTGACACTCATCCCAAAAGAACTCAAGGATGTGTTGGAGGCGGTTTTCAAGGCGAACGCGCTCGTCACCTTCTGGCCGGAACCCAAATTTCGGACGCGGGACATCTTCGATGTGGCCTGGAAAATCGAGGAGATTCCGTTCTCTTACACCGAACTTTTTAAAACCGCTGGACACACCATTGAAGCGGAAATGACGGAGATCTAGGGAGGACATCATGAAATTAAACATCAATCGAAATATTGCCACTGTTGCAGCCGGACTCATTATGACGGTCGCTTTCAACGCTTTCTCGCTGGCTGAAGATGCGCTGAGAGATGGTCAACGAAATCCCACGCTTCTTTATGAGCAGGCCGGACAACCGAAACGGGTTTCGGATACAAGTCCGCTTCCTGTTTCCGGTAACCTGACTATTCCAACGAGCAATCCCTTGCCGATAACCGCTCCGGCCGCGATTCCAATTACGTCAACCGATACATTCAAAATTACTGCGCCGTTGCCTTTGCCCGTCAGCGCAGTCGGCGCGTTCCCTGTGACGTCAACCACCCCTCTCAATGTTTCAGTTTCGACGCCACTGCCCGTGTCAATTGGATCACAAACCAGCACGATTACGGTTCGAATCGGCGATCAAACGTCAGCTATTCCGGTGACGGCTTCTACTTCGCTTCCGGTCTCTATTCATAGCCAAACCGGCCCGATCAGCGCGACGATTGTGAATCAATCCACGCCAATCCCAGTGAACGTCATGGATCAAATTGTCACCACCACCAGGGAGCTTGCTGGAAACGCAAGTCAGACGTTGCTAACCCCCTCAATCGGCAAGAGGCTCGTTGTGAAAGGCTCAAGTTTGATCCTTTCTAAAAGTGGCGTGGTGGGAACGCTCCGCTTCCAAGGCGGATTGCTCGTTACTCGCGTGAACAAAATTGAGCACTCGGGTAATTTTATTTCAATGAATATGGCTGGCTCAATCAACGAGCCGCTTATTGTTGAACAGACGGGCGCAGGTGGGGGAGATACATGCTTCTTTGTTGTGAACACCATCGAGCAATAGGATCACGAGGATGACGGATATGGATACAGGACGGGACAGGGAACCGCACGATCACTCGCTTTATCTTTCAGTCGACCTCAAGATCGATAAGGTCAAGGACCAGATCACTGAACTCTATCGGGAAACTCACACAAACAAGGAGCAGATATCGCACTTGTTTAACCGTCTTGATTTCGGCGTGGCAAAAACAGGTCAGGAGAATGCGGCCAAGTTAACCGAAGTGGCGGTCAAGATGAACAACCTTGAACACGAGCTTGCCGGAGAAAAATCAACCTTACAACAACTTGAAAAAAACCTGGGTCGGATTACTGCCGGTATCTTCTGGGTGTCGTTCACCGGCGTGCTCGGTGGAATGTTGGCCCTCGCTTACCAAATCATCAAGTCGCGGCTCTTGCCGGGCGGGTGAACATCACATCAACGAGGAGCACTGTATGGATGAAATATCAAAGCCAGTTATGAAACTGGAAATTCCGACGGAAGGAGCGCGGCGGTGGAAAGGAATCGTTTGGCATCACAGCGCATCACCCGACGGAAAAACGCGAGATTGGGAATCCGTCGTCAAGTATCACACCTCTTACCGGATTGATTTCAACATCGTGACGCCTGAAGAATTTGAGCGACGGATGCGAACATGCGCCGGCAAATATTTCCAAAAACCTTGGCAAGCCGTCGGCTATCACGGCGGGACAGAAATTGTGGGTGACACGCCTGTTTTCTCTTGGGGCCGTCCATTAAGCATGACCGGCGCCCACGCCGGGGTTGAGAAGGTCTCCAATCTTTACAACACCGATTATCTTGGTCTTTGTTGCATTGGGAACTACGACATTCAGTCGCCATCACCCGATCTGTGGGATTTCAACCTTCAACTCACCCGCGCCATCATGACCGCATTCCAGATCACGAGAGAAAACGTTATTGGCCACAGAGAAGTGTTTGACCGTCTTGGCGTGCCTCGCCAAAAATCCTGTCCGGGCAAGTGCTGGAACATGGACGTGTTTCGGGCAGATCTCTAGGAGGAGAACATGGAACCAACAAGTGTGGTCGCGTTGATAACAACACTCATCCCGTTTGCAACGGCGGCCTTAAAGAAAATGCTGAAAACGGATCAATGGGGAGAACGAAAAACCGGATGGAATGCGCTCATCCCGGTTGCTCTAGGCGTGGTTTCGAGTGGCGTTTACGCCTATTCACAGGGGAGTGATCCAGTCACCGCGCTCGCTGTGGGCTTAGGATCCGGCGGCGCCGCCTCAAGCGCCAGGGATGTAGACAAATATCCGCTGAACTTGGTCGGGGGAATCCGCGCCCTGCTTCAGAAAAACCCCTCGCAGTCGTAAGAAACTATTTCTCGGTGAAATAAGAGAGCGGCTTCTTGTATAGGGCGGCTAAGCGATTTAACTCAATCACATCCAACCGGCGTTCCCCGCTTTCGAATTTGCTGACAAAGGATTGCGGCGTTCGAAGTTTTTTGGCGACGTCGACTTGCGTGAGGCCGGCGTTCAGCCGTGCGCGCTTGAGCTTTGCGAGAAATGTACGGTATTCACCTGAGAAAACGGACTTGATCATATAGGAATATCATCGTACTATCCGATCTTCGGATATCCCAAAATCGGATAAATACCGACGATTAATGGGCTGGATTAATCGGAGGAATGTCTTTAAAATTGGCGCGGTGATACTTAAAAGTATTTATGCACGCGTTTATTGTTGATGATGAATTGGTGATTCGCAGGCTGGCCCGGAGGCAATTGGCCGAATTGGGGTGGACGTCTTTGGACGCTTCGAGCCACCGAGAAGCCATGGAGCTGTTTCGTACGGGGCGGTTTAATACGGCGTTGATCGATGTGAACTTGGGTGAAGACGATGGGATCGTTTTGGCGAAGCTTTTTCGCGACATAGACCCCCAATTAACAGTGATCGTGATGTCCGGTGATCCCACCAACGAGGGCAAAGTGAAGGAAGCCGGACTCGGCCGGATGTTGGCCAAGCCTTTCACATTGGAAGTTCTAAAACAGCGCTTAAATTAGCGCTGAAAATAAATGGCTATCGGGATCTGAAAAGCTGTCCGGGGGATACCTTAAGGGCTTTGGCGATGCGGTAAATCGTGGTCAACGTCGGATTGCGTTCACCGCGCTCGATACCACCCATAAATGTTCGGTGAACCTCGGCAATCGCGGCAAATTCCTCTTGAGAGTAGCCGCGATGTTGCCGAAGGCGGCGGATGGATCTCCCAAAAGCGATGCATTCCGGTCGTTTCGTTCGCACAAGGTCAATTTTTCTTGAGGTATACTTATCCGTCTACAGCCTATGAGTATCATTCTGATTTCATGGGCGGGCGGTGGCTTGTGGGACGGGTATCGTCTCGTGAAGGAGAGGGCATGAGAGATATCCGTCCCTTTCTTTTTCAAGATTCGTGGAAGCATGTGATTCTGCTCGAGTGAATGGGTTGCTAGAATGGGATTCCGGTTTGTGATCAAACGCAGCGTGGAGGGCTCCCAAAGAATAATCGTCATTGCGACCATCCCAGCGTCCCGTAGCCCATCTCTTGGAGATGGGGAAGCTTCAACTCGAGCAATCGGGTGTGCGGCCTCTGACAGTACGGAGAGCATTCGTCGTTTTTGGCTTACGAAAGTGAGCCAGGAGGGCGGCGGTCTCTTGAGTTCTGTCAGAGCTTAAGATGGATCCGCCGCCCGATTTTTTTGAATGTTACGTGTGGAACTCTGCGGAGGTTTGTTGGATTAGACATGGAAAGAAACCGAAATCGCATTATATTTATGAGTGGAACAAGAACTTATGGAGAGGAAACGTTTTGGGCCGTACGAAATAGCGCGGCGATGTCATGTGACACCGACCACCGTATACCGATGGATTAAATCCCACCGGCTTCCCGCCTTTAAGACAGGAGGGGGGCATCACCGCGTTTGGGAAGAGGATCTATTGGCCTTTGAGAAATCCCTCAATCTCTCCGGCAATACCAAAATTCTTATTATTGAAGACGATGCCGTGTCGCGTCGATTGATGGCGCGACTTCTTGGCTCTCATTTCGAGAGTGTTGAGATCCATGAAGCGGTGGATGGATACGACGGCGGTTTCAAGACGATGGAAATCAGGCCCGACTTGGTGGTTTTGGATCTGCTCCTTCCCTGTATCAATGGCATCCGGGTCTGCAAAACAATCCGTCGCTCAAAGGACCTAAAACAAACGAAGATTTTGGCTGTGACGGCCTACCACATTGAGAAATCCAAACGGGTGATCCTGCGGGCGGGCGCCGACGCCTTTTTGGCGAAACCATTTAAGAACGATGATTTGTTGACCCTAGTAAAAGAACTCCTTTCTCTTAGACGAAAAACCGAACGCGTTTAATAGCGCGGGTGGGCTCTCCGGCAGGTTTGCATCAAGAAATCCAAATCCACATGGGTATAGATCTGCGTGGTTGAGATGTCGGCGTGGCCGAGCATTTCTTGGATCGCGCGAAGGTCCGCTCCCCCAGCTAAGAGATGGGTGGCGAAGCTGTGACGGAACTGGTGTGGGGTCACGCGACCTATGATCCCCACGCGGCGCGCTTGCTGTTTAACAATCCACCAAAACCCGCCCCGTTGTAGCGCCTGGCCTTTTGAATTCAGAAACAATACATTGCTGGCCGTCGGAAATCGGTTCGACCTGGCTCTCAAGTAACGAACAATCGCTTCGTTGGCTTTGTGACCCACTGGGACCACGCGTTCCTTACCGCCTTTTCCGTTCACCACTCGCGCCCATCCGTCCAAAAGATTCACATCACCGATTTTTAGCGTGACCAGTTCGTTCGCTCTCATTCCGCTCGAGTATGCCAGTTCCAATAGAGCATGGTCACGTAGTCGGGTGAATTTTTGGGAGGCGGGAGGATTGAGAATTTTTTCCATCTCGCTGGGACTGATTGGTGTGGGGATTTTCGGTCGGCGCTTGGGCAGATTGAGGTGAGTGGTTGGATCACCAAGTCCCTCGGCTGTCAGAAGAAAGCGATGGAACTGGCGGATGGCAATAAGCTGACTCAACAAAGTACCGGGTTTGGCGCCCTGGCTCTGGCGCCGCTTCATCAACTCGACAATAGATTTTTGTTTAACACAGCCGAGATTGCCGCCAAGTGAAGCGAGATGTCGAAGATAATTTGTTAGTTGATACCGATAGCTGTCGACCGTCGCTTGAGACAAACGCTTTTCATCTCGAACATGAGCGAGGAAGGAAATAAGTCTCTCGGTATCGGATTGTCGAGCCATATTGTTAATTTTTCGAGTTGACGACGCGGACCTGTTTTCGCTCATTCCTTTCGATACGGCATCCTTTGCGAGAGTGAGTCACCATCCTCGCCCGGACATTGGCCTCCATGTCTTTTCCCTTGGCCAGTTCTCCCGCTTTTTTTGTGACGAGTTCAGCGATTTCCTTGACGGTTTTGCCGCCCGCAAACAACAAAGGATCGATCATCGTGGCCACCGATTCGCCTCTTGGTTTACGCCCCGTCTGTGTTGATTGCTCCAGTTGGCGCGCCTCTTTGCTGACGTTGGATTTGTCGTAGGGCTTGAGCTCGTAATCTGTGGCGACGGGAACTTCGTTATCCGAGCCGGCGACCTTGAGGATAATCTTATCCCCCTTATGACCGACGACTGTGACTGGGGTTCCTTTCTTGGAAAGATATTTCTCTCCGATCGTTGCTTTGATGGCGTCCATTTTAATGGTCTCCTTTCTTTAGATTTAATTTGAGCAGGAACTGCAGCTTCCTTTTTGCTGATCTCGATAACACGGTATGCGCCTGGTAGTCTTCGCCGAGATGGATGACCAGCACCACCTGGCCGTTGCCCTCAATAATCGCGTCGAGGTATTTGTTGATCAGATAGCTCACTTGATTCTTTGCTCTTTGTTGATCGCGCAGGTCGATATAATTCATCCAATCCATTCGGCGCTTGGGGGACAATTTGATTCCCTTCATTTCAGTCTCCCTTTTTATATTGGGGGCAATGTGAGGCGCATCAAGAGTCTGATTCCTCGCCGGTTTCCGGGTTAAATGATTCGTAATACGAAGCCCTATTTTTGAATTCACCGTCGCGGACTTCTTGTTCAATGACAATCGTCCAGTTGCCGGAAGGCATTCCTTGGCGAATCAGTCGCAACCGATGGAGCGCGTCCTCCTTGAGAATGTTTTTATTTAATGTCTTGCTGACATTTTCGGCATAGATTTCATGGCCTTCATTCCGGACTGAAAAGTATCTTGCTTTGATTCGCTTAGGGTCGTTGGTTTTCATTTTTTCTCCCCGTTATCTCGCCCACGTTGCCCCGTTCGTGTAACTGGTTGGGCCGTTCATGCGATTTTTCTGTTGTGTCCGGACCGAAGTACAGCGACTTCGCGAATCAATCAAGGCCTTTCTTCGACGGTAATCCGATTGGACGCTTCGATGCATGTTGACGAACGGACACTCTTGTCCCGCGTCGTTCGAGAATTGCGCCTATGGGAAAAGAAGCGGCGAGATTGAGAAGTTTGGCTGCCATTACGGAAACTGTTTTGGTGTCAGCCGGACTTAGGGGTTCTTGATACCACCCGCCCTTCACAAGCGCCTTTGCTAGATGAGAGGTGAATTGTTTTTTGGTGAGATTGGTTTTGACCACTTTGAAAGTCGTGGTCGCCTTGAAAGATTCCATCCCAGAAAAAGAACGGCGGCAACCACACGGCCCATCAACGCTTTCTCTTTCGCATTCAAATCCATGCAGGAGAAATTCGCCGTTCCTCGTGTGGCAGAAGTCGTTTTTCCTTTTGCCTTGAGTCTCGTCTGTTGCAACCAGAGTTTTCATATTGCCTCCCTGCTCACTGATTTCTCTAACAATGAAAATCGATAACCACGCACCAGCATTTGCTGATCACCTCCTCTTTAACAAGCTCCGATTCGTAGGCAGAATCGCTGTTGGCATGAAGAATTGCGCCACCTTCGAGGAGTTCGCTTTCAAGGCCCGGTTCAATAATTTTTTCCCAGATAATTTCATCAACGATCATCGCGTCGTCGTGGAACCCCTCGCGCACATAGGAATCCCTATAGACCGGGCAGGGAATTTTTTCGGTATCGAAGTCGGGAAAGTATCGGTAAAAAAGCGCCTCGGCCTTTTGCCGTTGGACCTTCGCTGGGACGGTGCGGCTCACCCATCCGAGACCCTTTTTCTCGAATTGTTTCCAGAATTTCTTTAGTTTCACGCGGTCCAGATGGACTTGGGTGAGAAGCCCCGACCAACGGCCGCCGATGACATAGGAGTCGATAGGGTTTTGGTCCCATCGGCCGCTGGGCCTAGCGAAATTGTTTTGTTCGAGGTAGGTCTTAGCGTAGCGGCGGGCCGCCTCGCTTGAAACCGCCGATCTTAGTGGGATCAAAAGGTACGCTGAATTGTGCATGGTTAAACCTCCGTGGGCGATCTTCGCCCGTTTGTCCGGACCCAAGTACAGCGACTTCGCCACCGAATCAAGCCCTTTCTTCGACGGAAGATTTGAATGGATGGTCCGCTGCATGCGCGGTAATTCCTAGGGTAACGTGAGCTACCTTCGTGCGACGCAGAAGGCAAGTTGTTCCAGCGGAGAAATTCTGTTGAGGGGAAGACCTCATGGAATTCGGTAACGCGCCAAAGGCCCTGGCGCAGAACCGGCGGAATGAAAATCTGAAGAATTCGAGGAAAGATTATTCGTCTTCTTCCGAGTCTTCTCCAATGTCATCGACATATTCCAACACGGTGCTGAGTAGGTGGTTGTAATCGCCGGACATGGCTTTTGTTTGCATTTCTTTGACAAGGTGACCCTGGCCGGCTTGCCTCATCGCTTTGGCGACCCGTCCGAGGATGGCGAAAGCGTTTCCATCTTCGCCAGTCAATCGGCATTTTGGTTTTTCGTTTTTGTTTGTCATTTTTATTTCTCCTTTTGCTGGGCCGGGCTTGGGACCGGCTTCGCGGTTTAATCCAGCCGAGCGCTGGCCCCCTCACCGTTAGGCGGCTTTTTGCATAGCCCATACCTGAAGATGTTTGCAGGTCCGCGTCGGATGATTTTTGATGCTGAATCCCCAGGCGGGGCAGGTGCAATAGATCACGCCGTCTTTGCCCATTCGGATTTGGTAGCCCCGGTTCGGATTCGACCGGCTCGGCATTTCTTCAATCACCGTGTAAGGTGTTTTCTTTAGGTTTTCCATTTTTGAGTCTCCTTTTGTTGCCCCACGTTGCTCCGTTCTTGTGCCACGTTGCCCCGTTCGGCTGGTTTTTCTGCTACGTCCAGACCGAAGTACAGCGAGTTCGAAGCCGAATCAAGTCAATTCGGAGCCAATAATTCGAATGGACGAAGCGATGCATGATCGGTTTTTTCGTTTTGATTCCGCTGGATTGGGGGAGTGATGAAATGGACTGCAGCTAATTTTCTGGAGGGATGGAAGATGAGGCTGGGGACAACTGACGTGCGGAAACCAAATGGCGCAATTTCGCTATCGCTGTTTGTGTCCGACTGGAGGCGCAGGTTTTTGTGATGCGGAGTTCTTTGGCGATTTCCTTTTGCGTTCTATTTTCCAGAAAACGTCGTTGAAGGATAAAAGCATGGTGCTCTTGCAGTTGGTCAATCAGGGCGCGATTTGCTTTAACGAGGTAGACAGGAGGCGGATCAGTCGAGTTCACCAAAATCCTCAGATTATTAAGCGCACTTTTCTCTCGGTGACCAACGGAAGAAGCGACAAGATCAAGCCGGCTCGCCACCTCTCTCCGCGATTTCCTCTCGATAAATCTCCATCGGAGAACCGCCGCGTGACTCTTCTTCAATATTCCAAGGTGATCTTTGTTTTTCCAAACGAGCTGAAAAGGATCAGCTTGGTCCGGAGCGACAATCTTCCGAAAGCGTTCCAAAGCCGATCTTTGTAGGTTAAAGACCGAGGAAATAGGTCGTCCCAATTTATTCGCCACTTGTTGGAGAGTTTTTCGCTTCACATAGCGCTCGCGCAGGAGGTGGGCTTGTTGCTTGCCGAGTTCACTCAAGCGGTTTTGGTGTTTCGTGACGAGTCCAAAGCTGGATGCCTCGTCCGGGAACACCCGTTCTCGGAGTCGTTTTAGGGCGGTCTGTTCCCTGCTTCGAACCCCACTGCTATCTATACGCAGTTCCCTTCCCACCTCCGTGATGGTTTTACGCTCCAGATAAATCCTTCGCAAAACCAACGCATGATCTTCTCTCAACTCGGTCAAACGGTCATAGTGATCGGAGATTAGGTCGAGGGGCGCTGGTCGAATCGGCGTCATGACGGTTCCGGCAGTTCAATTTTCCAGGCGGTATAAATACAACGATCCGGGCGGCTCGCAAATGTGTCGTAGACAATTCCATCGATGACGGTAAAAACGTGTTTGGCGACTCTACAGATAAACACACCTTCACGGAATTTCTGGCAGAACGTGGCGGGATTCATTCGTCGCTGTCCCTTCACGGGGGGGAAGGCAATTTTTTTCGCCCAGGTTTGTTGGTTAAGCCATTTATGGAGAGCAAATCCACGCCAGGATTTTCGACCAGCGGCTGCTAAGAGATCATAGGCCTCATCGTAGGGAAGAGTTCTGGCCATGGCCAACGCCCGTACCGCGCAGTCGTTCGATTGTTTTGGACGTATGCTCTTGGCTCTTCCGGCATCGGCTTCCCTAAATGGGTAGCTAAGACTCCATGACTGATAAGTTCCATCGGAGGTCATTTCAGCTCCGGACATTTTAATCGTTCTTACGGATGAAACGCTGGATCCAACCATGTTCTCACCTGGAAGGTATTGTTTTCGTTTGTCATGAGCAATTTTCCAAGCTTTCTTTTATCGCCGTCGCGTAGCAACTCATACCCTCTGAAAACGGCGTTGCCGTCGGGGCCCCAGACTTGAAGCAAGACGGCCTCTTTTCGGTCGGGATCTTGGCTTGGCCGCAAAACGGTATGGATAGGAGATAAATTTTTGCCCATCGACACCCAGGCTTCCGACGAACTTGAGGCAAATAGAAAACTCCCCGCTGTTCTGGCTGCTCGAATCTGTGCAATCGCCAACTGCTTGAGCAGCGCCTCTTGTTGAAGATCGTGATGCTTATAGGGGAGCACAACCAGGGTTTCACGAAGTTGAATGTAAAGCATCGGTCCAAGACTTTTACCATCATTGAAGATCGATTTGATGAAGTCTTCCGATATCGCGACGAGGCGATTCATCGACTGCCGATTCAGTTTCTTATGGTTGATAGGGTTCATTGTGTTATCGCGTTGTGCGGCATCCAATTATCCGGACCCAAGTACAGCGACTTCGGCCCGAAATCAAGGCCTTCTAATCGCGTGCCGACGGCCTTCGCTATGTTGGCGCAAAGCGTTTTCGCCGATATGGCCCAGGAGTGACTTTATGAATGGTTACCTTCTTTCGAGGTATAGAGCCAAGCGGAAAGAGGTGAGACGATTTCGGTGAGGTGGGGGGGATTGGAGGGAAGTTAGTTAAAGTTTTTCGGCGTACTCAATGAGAATCCGTCGAACGGTTTTCTGGAAGGATCGGTCCTCTTTTTTGGCTTGTTTGGCGAGTTTTCGATAAATTGACTTCGGAACATGAATCGTCAATCGCTTCAGTCCCTTGCTGGAGTAGTAGCTCGGCCCAGATAACGCTTCTTTTCCCATGCCGCATAGCGTATCAACGGGATTTGTCGTGATATACTGGCGTCATTCTGACGTCAGTATGATTGGCTCGTCAACCGATTCCGAACACCCTTCCTCAACTCGAAAACGCCCTTCCTGAAAAACCCTGTCAAGTGGTTTCTTTGAGGCCAAATCTCCGTCGAAGGCGGTTAGGCTTTCTCGGCGTATTCGATCAAGATTCGGCGGATTGTTTTTTGGAGGGAACGATCTTCTTTCTTGGCCACCCTCATCAATTTCTGGTGGGTTTTTAGCGGCAAATGGACGGTAACCGCTTTAAGTCCCGCGGTGGCGTAGAACGTCGTTCCTGATTTGGATTCTTTACCCATAAGGCGAGCGTATCTAACTTGCATGTGACCATATACTGACATCGAAGTGACATAAGAATGAACCAACGCATGCTAAAATCGCAGACCCACCGTCAAAACCATCGACGGAGAAGAAGAATTTGCCTTGTTATCGGGTTGGGCCCATTTCGGATACTCAAAAACGGAGGGACATGTGCTGATGAGGGGTTGCCTTGATGACGCGGTGACGAAAGGCGCGTCTCTTGTCATCTAAACGGACGCCGGTTCAGGATGTTTCTCTCGGGGTTGAAAAGAGCAAGATCGCGAATCGGCGAAGAGAAAAATCCAAGGAAGATCGTTACGACGCCCGTGATCGGAAGTATCTGAATCTGTTTTATTGGACGTATTACCCGATCATTCCCATAGAGAAGATTTACAGGCCATAAGCGAAATACGAGTTCGTGGAGGCTTCATTGAAAATACTGGTGGTCGATGACCATTACGCGACGGCGCGGCTGTTGAAGCGGTTCTTTGAGCGAGAGGGGCACGATGTTTGTGTTTTCCCGAACGCAAGTTGGTGTTTGCCGGAGTTCAGGAAGAGCCGATTCGATGTCGCGTTCATCGATATTATTCTCGGCGACGACTTGACGAATGGACTCGAGTTGGCGTCGGAACTTAAACGGCGGGACCCTGATCTCAGGCTCAATCTAATGTCCGCCTTCTGGTCCTACAGCGACCGGGTTATGTGTGCGGGTTTTGGGGAGCTTGTGCGTAAGCCTTTCGAGTTAGAAGCGCTTCACTCCAAGTTAATCAATGGTAAGAGGGATAGTGTGGAAAAGTAATGAATATTAGGATTATACGATTCACATCGAAAACTAGATGAAGATCGACCAAAAACAGGTGAGCTTACAAAAGATTTACAATTATTTGACACACAATTTACATAAAGTTGAGTACAATGTCCGCCCCTTTTTAAGACGGAAAATACCTGTATGCCGTTGGGACCAATTTCTATGGAGGGAAGACCTCGTGATTGAACCTGTGTTGTTGAATGATACTTCTTTTCTGAAATTAGTGGGCGTTAGCATTAGCGCTCAGCGAATTCGCTGCCTTTTGTTTACCCCAATTTTTTTAACAAGCCATACCACTTCAGGTCATGATTCATGAGCACAATAATGGAATCCGGAAAAGTTGAGGAGAAGAGAGTGCGCCCTTGATCCACAGGCCGGTCCCACGTCGGCCAAAGAAATATTGAAGTTTACAGCGCGTTTTCTCCGGTGACTTAACCGAAAATTCATTTCTCCTTAAGGCAAAATTAAGGGGGGTGGATCTATCCATAAAGGATTAAGGAAAACGCGATAACGTGAGAGAAACATACCCTAACTTATATGTCCCACTGAACCGGGCAGCCAGAATTGATGTGTTTATCTGGCTGGTTCTCCTCTCCTTTTTCACCCTCCGCATTAACGCCGCCGAATCCCTTCCTCAGAAAAACGTTACCCTCGAAGAAAGCGAACAACTTGCTTTTAAGAACCACCCCAACGTCCAACTCGCCAACGAAGAAGTTTCCGTCACCAAATCTAAGAAAGACGAAGCCGCCCGTGCTCTTTGGCCGGCAATCAATCTCAAAGCCGAGGAAACCCGCGGCGAAGCCAACCGCGATTTAGGGACGCCGGAATTTAAGGAGCAAAGTTATGGTGTTCAGCTTTCCCAACCCTTGATCCAGGGGGGCAAGCTCTATCGGACGCTTCAGCAGGCGGAAGCAAATTGGGAGTCATCTAAGGCCAAGCGAGACAAGGCGGAACGGGACGTCCTTTATAATGTACGCGAAGCCTATTGGCAGATGGTGAGGTCCAGAGAAGCCATCCAAATCTACAAACGCGCTTTGACGGATTTGGAAGCGGAACGCCGGGGCGGCGAACGCCTCTTCCAGCGGAACGTCATCGACAAAGAAACCTATCTGATGATCGGCTCGCAATATCATCAGGCTTCCCTCGCCATCGAGAGCGCCGAAGCCGAACGCGAAGCTGCCTTGTGGCGCTGGACAATTGCCCTGGGTCTCTCGACGCCACCGGATTATGAGCCCGCTGCGAATTACGAGTTCAACCGATCAACAATTTCTCTTGATCAATGCCTCCTCATCGCTCAAGCCAACAACCCTGACCTTCGGATTCAAAAGAATTCAGCCGAAGCATCCCTCTTCGGATACAAGGCACAGAAAGGAAATTACTGGCCGCGATTGGGCGTCAACGGCTTCTACGGCAAAAGTGGCGGCGCCTATGAGAACGAGGAATTCAAACTCACCGAAGATTGGCAGATCGGAGTCAATGTGAGCCAATACTTTGCCCTCAATACGCTCAGCGTTTCTGGTTTCCAACAAAAGACCAGCCCCAAGATTGGACAATCCACCCGAACCGAATCAAAAACCGGCACGGCCAACCTGGGACTTCTCGACGGCTTCAAAACAAAATCCGAAATCAAAGACAGCGCCTACGCTTATCACCAAGCGAAAACCCAATTCGAGCAATCCCAACTGGAAATCCTGGCCGACGTGCGCGAGGCCTATGCAAATTGGAAAAAAGGACTCACGCAGCTTTCATTTGCAGAGAACGAAGTGGAATGGAAAAAAACCGAATACCGGATTTCCCGCGTGAAAACCTCTCACCGCACATTGCCCATTTCCGAACGGGCGAAACTCCGCAATGAACTCGCGTTGGCGGAAGCGGCGCTTGTCGCCGCGCGAAGCAACTATCAGATTTTGCAGGCCGCATTGGCGAAGGTGGTCGGCGTTCCCAATTTATTCGCCCAAAAATGATTTACAAGCAGGAGGGGTAACTATGAGTGTTGAGAAGAAAAAAAGACTGATTACCATCAGCGCCTTGATGTTGGGGCTTATGGTGGTGGTTTTGGTGGTCCGCCTGGTGCAGGCCACGAAAACAAGCGGAAAAGAGAAGGCCTTGGCCGCCGCACTGGCAGCCGATCCGGCCGCGACGCAGGTTCCATTGTTTATCGTCGAGAAGAAGCCCTTTACGGATTCCATCGCGGGACTGGTTGGAACCATCAAGGGCAATACCATTGAGATGTCTTTCAACGGGCAAGAAGAACGGTTGATCGCGGCTCGCGTTGATGTGGGCCAGCGGGTCAAAACCGGCCAGGTGCTCTTTGAATTGGATCATACGCGGGCCGCTGCGCGACGGAAGCAAGCGGAAACCGCGCTGATTCGAGCCAAAGAGTTGCTCGATGCGGGTGGTGCCACCACCTATGATGTGGAGGACGCGCAAGCGGCGTTCGATTTGGCAAACAAGGATTATCAGGATACCTTCATTTATGCGCCTGTCAGCGGAAGTGTTTCACAAATCAATAAACAGGTGGGCGAAACCGTGGGCCGCAGCGACATCATGGCGGTGCTGGTGGCTTCCAAAGGTCGGCTTGTTTTGGAAACGGGCATTGTGGAAAGCCAGCTTGCTTCCGTGGTTGAAGGCCAGAAGGCTTTGATTGAAGTGGAAGCTTTCCCTGGCAAGAAAATCGAAGGCGAAGTGGTGGGCGTTTCAAGAGAAGTCACAACCACCGGACGGACCGGTTTGGTGCTGGTTGGAATTCCGGTGGACGTGCAGAAAAATCTCCGTCCCGGCCTTTCGGCCCGCTGTGAAATCGTCACTTACAATATCCCGGCTCTTGTCATTCCGCGCGAAGCGTATGACGCCGAAAAGAAATCGGTCATGGTGGTTGGCAAAGACGGCAAGACAGTGGCCACCCCGGTTGAGATCGGTTATGTGACCCGCAACCATTATGAAGTCGTGAAGGGCTTGAATGAAGGCGACACCATCGTTTCTGATGTGGTGACGCACGCGGTGGAGCAAGGAACCCTGGTCGCATCAGCAGGCGAACCGGAACGGTTTGAGCCCGCCGGATCGAAAGCCGCCGAAACGAACTAAATCTCTTCAAGGCCGAGTGAAACTGTGAAGGGGTTGATCGACTTTTGCGCCAGAAGACGTGTTACCGTCTCGATGCTGACGGCCACCGTCATTCTGTTCGGCATTATGGCTTGGTTTCGCCTTGACCGCGAATTCATGCCCGATCTGCAATTCCCCGAACTCAACGTTCTCACCTCTTATCCGAACGCCTCCAGCCAAGAAGTTGAAAACCTCGTCACCAAAGTCGTTGAAGAAGCCGCCGGCACCGTGAAAAATGTCCACCGGATCCACTCCTCCTCCCGCGAAGGCATTTCCATTGCGACGGTTGAGTTTCTTTGGGGTACGAACATGGATCTGGCCTCTCTGAATTTGCGTGAGAAAGTCGATCTCGCAAAAGCCAAGCTCCCCAGAGATGCCGGCGAGCCTCGGATCGAAAAGTTCAATCCGTTTGCGCTCCCAGTGTTGACGATGACCCTTTCCGGGCCGTTGAGCGAGCATGAACTTCTGACATTGGCCCGCCGACCCGTGGCGGAAATGATGGAGAAGGCGCGCGGCGTGGCGGCCGTGGCAATTACGGGCGGCCGTGAACGTGAGATCCTGGTTGAGATCGATCAGGCCAAGCTCGCGGCCCGCGGTCTTCCTATTTTAGACGTAGGCCAGGCGATCTCGCGCGCCAATATCACCTATCCAGCCGGCACTGTGAAAGACGATAAATTCGAGTACGTGGTCCGCGTGTTGGGAACTTTTGAGACCGTTTCTCAACTGGAAAACATTGCGGTGGCCGTGGACCGGTCCAAGTTTTCAAGTGGCCTAAGTTCTCAAGAAATCAAACGGCGCAAGGCGCAGGGCGCCAATGATCGGGAGCATCCACAGCCCATCGCCCTCGGTAGTTTGGGGCGGGTTTTGGACACGCTGGCAGAAGTGTCCAGCCATTCCCGCTATGACGGCCAGCCGACAGTGTCCATTTCAATTCTTAAACAAGCGGAAGCGAACATCGTGCGAGTGGCCGACTCGGTTAAGGACAAACTGCCGGAGATCCAATCGAAGCTTCCTTCCGGTGTTTCGCTTCGCGTCGTGTATGACCAATCAATATATGTGAAGTCCGGCATTCACGGCATGGTGCAGGACGGGCTGATCGGCGGCTTGCTGGCTTTTCTCGTGCTCCTCATATTCTTGGGCAACCGCCGCGACGCTTCGGTCGTGAGTTTGGCGATCCCGATTTCCGTCTTCGGAACTCTTTTCTGTATGTTCGGTAAGGGCATGAGCTTGAACACGATCACCTTGGCCGCCATCGCCATCGGCATCGGAAACCTCGTGGACGGCGCCATCGTCGTTCAGGAAAATATCGCCCGCCACCGTTCGATGGGCAAGCGTTCGCTGAATGCCGCCATCGAAGGCTCGGCGGAAGTCTTCGGCGCGGTCACAAGTTCAAACCTGACCACCGTGGCGGTTTTTCTTCCTCTTATTTTTGTGACAGGCGTCATTGGCCAAATTTTTAAGGACTTGGCCTGGACGATCATTTTCTCGCAGCTCGTTTCTCAAGTCGTCGCTTTCACAGTTATCCCCATGTTGGCCGCTGCGCTGCCGCCCAAAGAAATGTCCTCCTGGCCGTTCATCGTCCGTTTGCGCGAACGAGGATCCGAATGGACGGAGCGCTATAATCGCCTCTTGGCGTTTGCGCTCGACAATCCCTCCCGCGTCTTGTCGTGGGTGAGCGGCGCGTTCCTCCTAAGTGTCATTGTTCTTTTTTTTCTGCCCAAATCCCTGTTCCCGAATGTCGAGAGCAACCAATTGATTTTGAAGCTGGACATGCCGGTCGGAACGTCGCTTGAAACCACCAACGGAACCGCGATCCGAATCGAATCCGCGTTGAAAGAAGTCCGCGATATCGAGCACCAATCGGTGACAGTCGGTTCCATTCCGCAGGAAGGACTTCAACCGCTTGGGAGCCATCAAGCGCAGATCGTGGCGGATTTGAGCGACCGCTGGAGCCGCTCCACGCGGCGCGTGAAAGAAGACATTCAAGACGAATTAAGCCAGGTCTCCCTGGGCGGGGGGCGGGTCGGCGTTTTTGAGCAGGGCGGATCATTTTCATTCCTGGCTGGTCCGGGCGCGCCGGTTGTGGTCGAAGTCAAAGGCTACGATTTGAAGAAACTTGAGAATGTCTCAGAGCAACTTGCCGAGAAAATGAAATCGGTTAAGGGCCTCGTAAACGTGCGAGCTGGTATCGCTGAAGCGGCTCCAGAGCTGCAACTGGACGTGAAGCGTGACGCGCTGGCAAATGTCAGCTTGTCGGTTTCGGATTTGGCCGAAACGGTTTTGACCGCCATCAAAGGAAAAGTGGTCTCGAAGTTCCGCGAAGGTGGCAAGGAAATCGACGTTCGATTGCGACTGCGGGAAGACGACCGGAAAAATATCGTGGCCGTCGAATCGCTGTTGGTTCGCAGCCCGCTTGAGACGGACGTGCCGGTGAGCGCCGTGGCGTATGTGAGAAACGGCAAAGGCCCGAGCGAGATCATCCGCTACGACCAGCAGCGCACAGTTCTTGTGTCCGCTGATTTGGGAGGCCGATCACTCGATAAAGTATCCCGCGACATCACTGCGATCCTAGGTCAATTCAAGGAAAAGGATGTTTCGCTCACTCTCACCGGCGAATCTGCGCGCATGGCGGAATCCTTCCAAAGCCTCCAAATCGTTTTGGTTCTCTCCATTGTTTTCGTGTTCATGATTATGGCCGCGCAGTTTGAAAGCTTGTGGCAGCCGTTCCTTATTCTTTTCACAATCCCGATGGCGGTCATTGGACTTGCGCCCGGTCTTCTTCTCACCGCGAACAAAATTACCGCGATGGCAGGCATGGGCATGGTGCTTCTGGCCGGCATCGTGGTGAATAACGGTATCGTGCTGATCGATTTTGTGAACCAAAGCCGCGAGGATGGTTCCTCTCTAAAAGAAGCGCTTCTTAAAGGATGCCACACGCGCCTCCGGCCCATCGTGATGACGGCTCTTACCACGATCATCGGGATGCTGCCCTTGGCTTTGGGGATCGGCGAAGGCTCGGACATGCAATCGCCCATGGCGATTGTGATCGTGTCGGGCCTGTTCGTTTCGACGCTTTTGACCCTCGTAATCTTGCCGGCTCTTTTCCTCTTTGTAGATGAAACGGTATTGAGCTCCGCCAATAAGGCATGGTTCGCCGAGAAATCACGGATGCTCGGCGCGATTCTGAAAAAGAAGGACCAGGAAGCATGAGCCTGATTCAACTTGTTCATGCGCTTTTGTTTGGGGCTCTCCTCATCGCCGTGGCGCGAAAGCTCCCCGCGTTCGCGATGAACCGTCCGGTGTCCCTGGCGATGCTCCTTTCTGCCATTTCTATTTTTGGGGTGGCCGCGTTGATTCATCTGCCGGTTGAACTCATGCCGAATGTGGCTTATGGAAACGTGACGATTTTTGTGGACGTGCGCGGCGGGATGCCACCGCCCGAAGTCGAGCGTCTTGTGACCAAGCCTATTGAGGAAGCGATGGGATCGGTCTCGCGTTTAAGAAATTTGGTGTCGTCTTCCAAAAAAGACCGTTCCATTGTGACGCTGGAATTCGAGCCGGGCATCGACATGGACCTGGCGGCGCTCGAAGTTCGCGAGAAGTTTTTGCGGGTGAAGCCAAAGCTCCCGCCTGAAATAGAGAAACCGGTGATCGCCCGCTACGAAGAATCCGATGCGCCAATCTACATCACAGCGCTCACCTCCGAGAAATACACCCCGGAAGAATTGCGACGCTTGGTGGACTCGGGCCTTAAGGAAAAACTTATCCGCGTGGACGGGGTGGCGAATGTCGAAGTGGGCGGCGGCCGCGAACGGAAGATCATTGTGGACATCGACCGCAACCGCCTGGCTTCTGTGGGACTTCCGATCAAGAAAGTCGTGGGTGTTTTGGAGCAGAACAATTTGAATCTGCGGACGGGAGAAGTGTCGGGATCGCCGACTCTTCTTTTTGGTGTCCGCACTGTGGGCGCGTTTCGGTCGCTGGACGATATTCGAAACATGACGCTCGCCGTCACAAAGAACGGCGGACGCGTCCGCGTCAAAGATGTGGCCGACGTGAAAGATTCCTACCTGGAATCGGAAAGCTATTCGAGGCTTAACGCCAAATCCGCGGTGACGGTGTATGTTCAAAAGGAAAGCTCGGCCAACACGGTCAAAGTGGCGGCCGCGGTCGAAAAGGAAGCCCGCCAATTTAAAGAAACGCTTCCAGCCGGTATCGAACTCGTCACGATTTCCAACCAGCGCAAAGCGATTCTCTCCGCCATCAATTCCGTCAAAATGACGCTCCTCTATGGAGTCGCCCTCGTTGTGCTGGTCCTTCCGGTGTTCCTCGCCAAGACTCGTTTCACCCGAACCGTCGCCGCGCTGGTCTTGGCGGCTTTGGCGGCGAACGTCTTTTTCTTTCATCTCATGCGCTGGGACTTGAACAACAGCGTGTGGCTCGTGGCGCCGGTTCTGATCGGCGTGATGGCTTTTGCCGTGCGCCGTCCGGATTTGCGGACCTCGCTGGTCGTGGCGGCGTCGATTCCTGTTTCCGTTTTCATGACGCTTGCCTTCATGTACCTGGAAGGCATCACGATCAACGTGATGTCGCTTTCGGGAATGATTCTTGGTATCGGACTTTTGGTGGACAACGCGGTGGTTGTGATCGAGGCCTATGACCGGATCAAAACCGAGCACCCGGAGTTACCGCTCAAAGAAGCGATGGCGCGCGCCGCGCATGAAATGGTCGGGCCGATGGTGGCCGGCACATTGACGATCGTGGTGGTTTTTCTTCCGTTCTCGCTTCTTCAAAAGCAAACCCAAATTCTTTTCGCCGGAATTTCCTTCGTTGTAACCGCTTCTCTATTTTCCTCTCTGTTCGTGGCATTGACGCTCGTCCCCGCCCTGGGAAGCCTGATCGATCCGCGTGAAATGCGGCTGACTTTCAACGATCAGAAGGTGGCTCTTAAATTAAGCGAATTGAAAAACCGCTTCAATTTGGCGCAGCAAAAATGGGTCCCCGTCGTCGAACGATTAAAATCAAATTTCCGTCGAGAAATCGCAGTTTTTATCGGCGTGTCGCTCCTTATTATAGGGGCGATGCGGATCTTCTTTCATGTCCCCTTGATCGAAGGCATCTATGTCCTGGCGGCGGCAGCGGTGATCGGTGCGGGCCTCTTAATGGTGCTCCGCTACGAGAAAAATCTTCGGTGGAGCTTGGCGAACCGGAAAAAAGTATTCGCCCTGATCGGCTCGGTATTTGTTTTTGCGTTCCTCATTTTCGTGTTTCAACTGCCGAAAGATTTCATGGCGTCCTCCGAACAAGGCGAGTTCGTGGTGTTTGTAGAGCTTGATACCGGCGTGCGGCTGGACATTTCAAACCGCGTGGCCGAGGAAGTGGAGAAAGCTGTGCGCGATTATCCGCCGACCAAAGATGCGATCCGGAATGTCTCTTCCAAGATCGAAGGCTGGTCCTCAAAAATTTACGTCACGCTTAAAGACTTGGCCGAGCGCGACATGACGACGCAGGACGTAATTAACACCCTCCGACCCGAAGTGGATCGCGTGGTGGAGAATTACGCGAAAGAATACCGGGCCTTCAGCTATTTTTCCGAACCCCGAACCGGTAAAGAAATTTTCGTGGAAATCTTCGGCTATGAGTACGACCTGATGGCGAAGATCGCAATGGAGATCGCCGGAAAGATGGGCAAAGTGTCCGGTCTCTCGGATGTGAAAATCCGCTACCGTCCGGGCCGTCCACAGCTTTCCGTTTATATCGACCCCATGCGCGCCGCGCTCTTTAATCTGGATACCAAAGAGATCGCCGAAACCCTCCATGCCCAGATGCGCGGGCTTCGCGCCACCACGTTTTTTGATGAAGCGCAGGAAGTGGAAACCGTGGTCCGCGTGCGGCCCGACCAGCACGAAACCGTTGAGAGCATGAAGAACCTCTTCCTCACCTTGCCTCAGGCCAACTCGCCGCAGGCCTCTCAAGTTCCGCTATCGCATGTGGCCTCCATAAAATCGGATTTGTCGCCGAGCGAGGTCTGGCATCGAAATAAGGCGCGCATGATTCAGGTTTCGGCTAATTTGGGGACGACCTCGCTTGAAGGCGCGGCCAAAGACGTGAAAGAGATTTTGAACTCGATGTCATTCCCACCGGATTATTACGCCGACATCGGCGGCCAGTATGAGGACATGGTGACCGCTAACCGCGATTTCTGGAAAGCGCTTCTTTTGACCGTCTTCCTTATTTTCATGGTGATGGCCTGCCAGTTTGAATCGCTCTCGCAACCATTGGTCATCATGGGAACGGTGGTGTTGTCCGCGATCGGCGCCGTGGCGGCCTTATGCCTCCATCAGACAACCGTGACTCTGGGCGTGCTCGTTGGGTTGTTAATGCTGGGCGGCATCGTGGTCAACAATGGAATCATGCTTTTGGACAAAGTGAATCTTCTTAAAAAAGAAAACCCCGATTTAAGCCAAACCGAACTGCTGGAAACTGCGGCCCGTCACCGCATACGCCCCATTTTCATGACCAAGGTGACAACGGTTATGGGTCTCATCCCCATGGCGCTCGACCGAAGCGAAAGCGCGGTTTTATGGAGCCCTCTCGCCATTGCCGTCGTCGGCGGCCTGGTGAGTTCTAGTTTGCTGACCCTTTTTGTCATTCCAAGCCTGTATATGACGGTGAATGAGGCCAAGCAGAAGGCTGCTGCCAAATGGAAGGCGTTTCATCCCGGCTTCCAGGCGTTCATTCAGGAAAAATTTGGTTTTTAAGCAGCAACTACGTTCAGAGAGGATATGAATCGAATCGAAAAGAACATCAGGACCCCCTTCATCCTGGTCGAGGGCTTTGCCCTGGGGAGGATGCATGAGAGTCTTTAACGCCAAGCGTTTCAACGCGGTGCGTTTTAAAAAGACGGTGGCCGTCAGTGTGGCGGTCATCTTCTTCACTCAATCGACGGGGCTGCCGGAAGCGGCCGCCGCGTTTGCTGATTTCTTTTCGTTTGGACAGCCTCGGCAGGAAGATCCAAAAAAAAGAGACGGGATATATTCCAAAGACCAGCTTCAAGAATACCTTCAATACAAGAACCGCGCGGCCAAGGCCCAAACCCAAGCCGAAGAAATGCTGAACCGCCAGCGCTCGAAGGTGCTGGATAAAACTCAGTCGAACATCGACAAGAATTTACAGGACTCTCTGCAAACCACCGAAGACCTTTCCAAGCAAGCCGAAAACGCCCGCAACAAAGTGTTCTCGATTTTGGGCCAACGCTCGCTTTTCAATTATGTCCGTTCCGTCGATGGCAAAGTTGTCCGATTCAAGGACGGCCTCGCGGCCCGCATTGAAAACGAGCGCGTTATCGACGCTCACGGCAACGTTTCGATCCGCAACACACAGGACATGACGTATAACACCAGGCGCCTGCTCACCTCTTACAACTCGGAAACCAAGGACGCTCAAGGAAACACCAGCAAGGTTGTGTGGGCGGGCGGCGCCTATACCGACGATTCCGTTTTCTATGGAACCGAAGACACCCACGCGCGAAAACTCGTCACCGGCTTCGTCCAAGAGACCACGGACATTTACGGCAACGTGTCGAAAACCACCTGGGAAGGTGCGGTCTACGACGGAAAACTCCTGGCCGGCTACCATCAGATCACGCTCGACCACCGTGGAAACACATCAACGAAGGACTGGTTCGGCGCGAAATACGACGGCAACCGGCAGATCACTGAATTCCGCGAAGTCGAAACCGACGTGCTCGGAAACACCCGCCAGCGGCATTGGTCGGGCGGCACCTACATCGCCAATTCGTCCTACAACACCGAGTACGAAAAAATCGGCTCCGTCATGGACGGCCCCAAATATCTTCTCACCGGCTACCATGAAGAGATCACGGACGAGAACGGCCTTGTCACCACGCGCGATTGGACCGGCGCGCGCTACGATGAGTTCGGCCAGCTCGTCAGCTACAACGAAACCAACACGGACGCGCTGGGCCGCCTCTCGCATTATCAATGGCGAAACGGCGAATACGATAATTATGGACGGCTGACCGGCTACGAGCAGACCCACATCGACATGGCCGGCGTCGCTTCTGTGACCTTCTGGCAAGCTGATAGCTATTCCACTGACAATCGGCTTCGCGGTTACACGGAATTCACAAACGATCCGTTTGGCTTGACCACCATCACCCAACGGTCGAACCTCCAATACAACCAGGCCGGCGACGTTCTTTCTTATCACGAGGCCCATACAGACAACAAAGGAAACGTCTCGACGAAAGAATGGACCAGCACCGAGTACGACCGCTATGGCCGCGTCATTGGTTATCAAGAGGCGATGACTGATCCGCTGGGAGTGACCACCAACCGCATTTGGTCAGGCACGGTGTATGACAAGAAAAGCCGCTTCCTTTCTTACATTGAGGAAACCGTTGACGCTTTCGGCAACTCGTCGAAAAAGGAATGGAGCAACGCGGTTTATGACGTGTACGGCCGGTTGGATTCTTACCGGGAAGCCAACACGGATATTTTTGGAAACACCTCTGTAAAAACCTGGGGCGATGTGATCTACGACGAAGCCGACCGGCTGCTCGGCTACACGCAGCTCGTCACCGACGCCGACGGCAACCAAGTGAAAACCGTTTGGAACGCGGGCTTCGGCGGCGGAGCGGTGGATGGCGGTCCCGCAGGTCAAGACCCGTTGCCCTACAACCAATTCGGCCAAGTGCTGGCATTCCACGAAGAAGTGACCGATGTCTATGGCCAAATCAGTCACCGCTTCTGGCAGGACGCGACGTATGACGTGTACGGCAACTTAAGCAGCTTTGGCGAAATCCTCGTCGATCCAGCCGGATCCACGGTCGAGCATGTGTGGGGTAATGCCGAGTACGACCAATACAACCGGCTCTCGCGTTTCACCGAAGGCTGGGGCGTTTTTGACGACAGTGATTTGTCGCGCCCGGCTCGTCCAGTCCAGAACCACGATTGGACAGCAAGCGCCTATGACATCTACGGCCGGCTGCTCGGCTACCGCGACATTACCCAGTCTGCCTCTGGCGAAATCTCGGAAACCGTCGAGAGAGATGCTGTCTATGACAATTTCAGCCGCAAGAGGACGTTCGTCCTTGAGTCCGTTGGACCCGATGGAATTCTCTATCAAACCGTTCGGGGTTCGACGGATTACGACGCCCGAGGCCGCATTTCCGGCTATGTGGAATCCACGGTCTCAAGTCACGATCCCGATGTGACGGTCGGCACCATTGTTTCAGGCCGGACCTATGATCGCGACGGACGGGCCACAGGTGGCATTGAAACCACCACCACGCGCGGAACGGATGCCGAAGGCAATGCGGTGGATGCAACGCTCGTCAAAACCATTCGGAACGCTCAAATCGAAAACAACCGCATGACTTCTTACATTCAGGAATCCGTTGCGTCGGGAACAGGGCTCTCCGGCGAGATATTGAACAGCCGCGAAACATTGACGGTCACGGACATCACCCCGTTCAGCGAAACGCAAACGATACACCGCTTATCAGGAGGAATTAATGGACTCGACCACACCACTACCATCAAAAGATCCAACATGGTTCGCAACATTTTGGGCCAGATTGTCGGCTATGAAGACGAGATTTTCGACGAAGCCACCCCCGGCGGCTCCACCTTCGTCATCCGAAGCCAAACCATTTTTGGAGCCCAAGGTGACGTACTGGCGTACCGGGAGAAAACGACCGACCTCAATGGACTCGTCACGGAAAAAGTTGTTTCGAACATCCTCACCGACGGACTCAAACGGCAGATAAGCTTCGGCGAAACCAATCTCAAAACCTACGACGGCGCGAAATCCTTGCCGGACAACTGGATGGAATTCTCCGCCGAAGAAAAAACCGAATTTCTGAAAAATCTTCTCACGGACTTCGGCAGCTTCTACGCGTGGGACGGCTTCTCGGATGAAATAAAAGCAGATATTTTAGCGGGCGAAAGCGTCACGCTGCCGGACAACACGACAATCCGGATGGATCAAGGGAATCTCCGGCTCCACATCAAGCTTTCCATCGAAGAAAGAACCGCGCGCCGCGTTTCGACCTACGACATTTTGAGCCGGTTGAACCATTACGAGGAAGAAACAACATCGAACGCACTCAGCACGAACTTAAAAACCGTTTGGGATGCGACCTCGTTCAACGGTGCGGGCCTCGTCACCGCCGACCGATTGACGGTATTCCATCAATCGAAATCCCTTTTCCAAAATAACTACACCGTCACCACCCGCCGCGCGAATCTGGCTTACAACCGTTTCGGCCAGTCGCTTGGATTCCAAGAATCCTCCGTTGATACGCGTACCCCGGATCTTGTCACCGACCGCGTCTTGGCCGGCATCACCTACGATTCTTTCGGCGGTATCGCCAACCAAGAAGAAACGATTCATCAGCATGGAAAAACCAAACATGATTTGCCTGACCTTGAATCCATTGACGCGAAGATGCTGGAAGGGGCTTCGCTTCTTTTTGCGGGCGTCGAAATGGATTGGAACTCACTGACCGATGACGAGAAAGCCGCGCTCTTGTCGGGCCAGGACGTTGTTAAGGAAACTGCGAATGGCACCGTCATCTTGTCGCTGGCGCCGGGGCGCTCCACGTACCTTTTGATATCGATGGACGTGACCACAAAAGTGGTGCGGCGCGATGCCACCTTTAACGAGCGCGGCCGCGTCAGTGGTTACATTGAAGATACGACCTCCACCGGCGCTAACCTGAACAAGTCCGAATCCAAAGTCCGCACCGACATGACCTACGACGCGCAGGGACGACTTCTGTCTTACAAAGACGTAATGACCGGCTCCGACGCGCCGGCCATGGTGACCACGATTGTTCGCGCCGATATGCTTTACGATCCGCTCGGCCAGGTCACGGCGTACAAAGAAAATCTTGTTCAGACGACCGGCGCAACGATTTTGAAAATTCTGACCACGTCACGCAGCGGAATTCTTTACGACCCTGCCGAGCGGTTGATCGGCTACCACGACGAGATTCAAGGCACGGGGATTGTTGGAACCCGCAAGGTGGATCGGACGGCGATGATTTACAACGGCGACAGCCAGTTGGCGGGTTACCGCGA
The DNA here is from genome assembly GCA_022072025.1 of Elusimicrobiota bacterium. NCBI lineage: Bacteria > Pseudomonadati > Elusimicrobiota > Elusimicrobiota bacterium. The sequence goes on along the minus strand of JAJVIP010000006.1, from coordinate 204,568 downwards.
GAAGATGATGGAGGCGGATGGTTACACGACGGACGCCATCGTAACCGACATCACCTACAACTCGTTGGCGCAAGAGACCGGACGGGACGAATCGGTGACAACAACGGCCAGAGATGAAAACGGCCAAGAGATTTATCGGGTGATGTCGACCAAAGCGCGTCGTTATGTGACCTACAACACCGTCGGTCAGATGACCTATTACAAGGACACGGAAAACACTTCCGATGCGCCGGAGGCTTCCAAGGTCACGGTTTGGTCGCGCGGCGCTTACAACAGCCAGGGTCAACTTATCTCGTTCCGCGAGAAAGTGCGGACCCGCGGCGAAGCCGAGTCGGGTGGGGAAATTGATTTGACCGTCACAACCAATCGATTGGACACCACTTACAACACACGCGGACTTGAGGCGTCCTTGAGCGAAACCATCGAGCGGTCAGACACGCCAGCCCTGCTAATCTCGCAAACGCAGACCAATATGGTTTACGACGACCGGAACCTTCTCGTCTCGTATGTTTTAACAGCGACTGATAAAGAGAAAGGACTGTTCGGATCGCTCACGGATTTGCGAACGCGCACGACGCGCCGCACCGGAATTGCTTATGACGGCCGCGAGCTTCAAACCGGATACACCGATGAGATCACGACCACCGGAACCTCCGGCTCGCAAAATCTCAGTCTCGTCGAAACTATCACGGTTTCGAACAAGACCTACAATCTCGCGCGCATCTTATCGTCTTATACGGAGAGCCGCACCGCGTCCAACGCGCCGGACGTGACCACGACCGTTCAATGGAACACGCTTCTGATCGACACCGTGGGCCGCGTCACTTCCTATAAAGAAACAACGACCGCGGGCGATCAAGCCACCGTCATTACGCGAGATGGAATTACTTTTGATGCTTTTGGACGTTTGACCGCGTACCATGAGAAAGAGACAAACTCAGAGCGACCGGATTTGACTTCGGAACTTGAATGGTCAGGCGCTTATAACAAGCGGAGCCAGCTTGTGAGTTTTCAGGAATCCCGCCGCGAATTCGATGCGGCCGATCCCACAAAGTTTGACCTCACGACCACGCGAAACCGCGGAAACATTCGTTTCGATGGGATGGGCCGGATGGAATCTTATGAAGAAACGTCCACCGATGGGCTTGGGGTCGCCACGGCGACTGATTGGACGGGAACCTATGACAACCTGAATCAACTCACCGGCTTTGTCGAGGAGTCGGAACAGACAGGGAACGGCCTGTCTCTCACGCGGAGGGTGGAACGCTTGGGCGTCAGCTATGACAACCAGGGACGGCTGAAATCCTACACCGAAGACACAAATTCCAGCGACGCCGAGGATTTGACGAATCGCGTGATCTGGCAGGTGGCCGCTTATGACGGGCATGGCCGCGTCTCTGCCTACAACCGCACGGATCAAAACGTGGACCGCGGTAATGGCACGGTTCTGAAAGAAACCATCAGCGCCCGTTCCGCCATCATCTTCGACGGTCAAGACCGGATTCTGACCTATCTTGAATTGCAAACGCTGACGCCAAATTTGATCACGACGCTTCGCCGCACCGGAACCGGTTACAACAGTTACGGCCAGATGGCCTCTTTACAAGAAACGAAAACAGAAACCGGCCGCGATGAAAACGACGACGTGGTTCTGGATCGCACGACCCAAATCACGATTGATTCTCGCAGCTTTGACGCATTGGGCCGCTTGACCAAAGAGCGAACAGTGGAAATGTCAAACGGCGTTGCCACCACCAAGGTTTGGGAAGCGACCGCATTTACGACCACCTCCCAAGTGAAAAGCTATTCCGAGTCCGTGATACGGCGCGGATCGGATTTCGAGGTTGTTCAGGATAATCTTCGCAGCGGCATCACTTACGACGTGCGCGGCCGCATGACGGCTTACACCGAAGCGAACACCAGTTCCGCCAGCCCTGACATGACCACCACGGTTCAATGGGCAGCCTCCGGCTTCGATGGTTTTGGACGGCTCACCGGTTTGCAGGAGAACATCGTCGAAGAAGGAACATTGGGCGACGGCAGCCGCCTCTTCGTCGAGAAAACCCACGCGCGAAGCGGCCTGACCTATCAGCGCTACAACGAACTCGCAGCTTACGACGACACCGTCGAGAACCGCACCACCGGCGTTAAGGAAACAATGCGCCGTCTTGAAACAACACTGAACGGATTTAATCAGGCGTCCGGTTTCCGCGAAACGCGAACGGTGACCAATCCCGGCGCCGGCCAGGTCGTTACGACGGTGACGCGGGACCAAGCGGGCTATGATCTCTTAGGGAATCTCTCCTCTTATCATGAGTGGCAATCCTCCGACGATCAAACCGGCGCTCGACAGGAAATTACTTGGAGCGGTGTGAACGACGTTGCGGGTAGGCTGGTGTCCTCTCATGAAGTGTCGCGCCGCACATCACTGGATGGAACCTCGCTTGATGTGTTGACCACCACCGACCTTTCAGCCATCACTTATGATTCGCAGGGCCGTCAAAAAACCTATACCGAAACCGTCCGCTCCGACGATCAGCCGGACCTCTTGCAAATCACCGTCCACTCGAACCGGACTTACAATGGGTTCGGGCAGCTCGACACTGAAAATCTTTCTTCAACCCGCAAAGATGCGACCTCCAACGCGCCCGCGGCGTTGAACGTGACGAACACCGCCGAGCGAACCGGCACGACGTATGATGCGGCGGGCCGTCTTCTTAGCTATACGGAAACCCGGCGTGAAGCGACACGGCCTGACGACGTTCTTCTTGTCACCTGGCAAGCCGCCGGATACCTCGGAAACTTGATCCAAGGGTATGACGAGATCACCGCGATCGGCGCCACCTTCTCGCAAACGAAGTCCGTTCGGGGCATCGCCTACAACACGCATTTGCAGCGCGCGTCCTATACGGAATCCGTGAAAACGAAGGAAGGCGATTATGATGTGACCCAAACCACCACGCGCGAGGCGATCCAATACAACAATTTGGGCCAGACGACAGGCTACCGCGAGCTCGGCTCCGGCACCGACAAGGCCGACGTTCTTCAAACCGTGGAATGGAGCGTCGGCGCTTACGACAACAAAGGGCGGTTGCTCACTTACTCGGAAGAAACCAGTGTTCAAGGACCGACGCTTGATTACACTCTGCGAACGGATCGTGTTGCGACGGGATACGACCGGCTCGGCAATGTCGTCCAAACGCTTGAGAATTCCGTCAACCTTACGGCCAGCCCTGACCTCGTTGTTTCAACGCTTTGGGCAGCCGATGGATTCAACGTCAAAGGCCAGATCACCGGCTTTGACCGCGTGGCGACTCATCGGGATTTGGATAGTGGCACCACGCTTTTGGTTGAAACTTCAAATCGTTCCGCTCTTGCCTATGATGGCCACGGTCGTCTTTCGGATTATGTGGAGACGAATGTCTCCTCGGAGAGCCCGGACTTAATCATTATGACGGAATTCCACGACGCGGTTTACACGCTTGCTGGACTTCTGCTCAGCTCGCGCGAAATCCGCACGGAAAAAAGCCAGGCCGACAACGGCGCCGCGCTCAACAAAACCACTTCGCTCACGGCTACGCGTCGTTATGACAATCTTGGCCGTCTTGTTTATGAGAAGACCGCCAAAGAAGAAGATGGCCAGGCCTCCGAAGAACGGATTATGGAGAACGTTCTTTACAACGGCGAAGGCCAGGTTCTTTCTTATTCCGAAGCGCTGACCAAAGACGGCGCCGTCTTGTCCATCGTCACGCAAACCCTTCGCTCCGGCATCACTTATGACACCAGCAATCGCCAGATCGCTTATGAGGAAACCACGATTTCTTCCGATGAACCGGCGGTCACGACAATCGTTCTCTACACGGCGGGCGGATTCAACGCGCTCGGCCAATTGGATGGATTTGTCCGCGACACCGCGAGAACCGGAGAAGTGAACGGAGAAGCGCTCGATCTCCACACCATTACCACTCGCTCCAACCAAATTTATTCGTCGCTGAACGTGATTACGGCCTACGATGAAACCGAAGAAGATTTGGCTCTCGGCGTGAAATCCGAGACGGGCCGGACCGGCATGACCTACAACGCTTTGGGACAACTGGCCGGTTACACGGATTCGTTGCGCCGTGTTGATGGCGAACTCATGGATGGATCGGATTTAACGGCAATGGATTTTGAGATCGTGAGCCAGGTGACGAGATCAAATCAAGCCTACGACCGATTTGGCCGACTCAGCCGATACCACCAGGTCACGAGGCAGCAGGATTTGAGAGAAGAAACAGATTGGTCCGGCACGTTGAACCAAGACGGCTTAATCAGCGCTTACAATCAAACCTCGCGGAAATTTAACGGCGCCGCGGCCGCGCCTTTTGAGACGATCTCCATCAATTATCACGACGCCGTGTTCAACGAAGCGGGTCGCATCGTTTCTTACCATCAAGACACGACCAATTCCAATTCGCCCGACGTGACGGAAAACCTCGTTTGGTCGAATGCGTCTTACAACGATTTCGGACAGTTGACTGGCAACCGGGAAAGCGTGACGCGCGGCGACTTGGTTTCCAGCGTGGCCCGCTCAAACGTGGCTTACAACGCCCAGGGCCTCCGTGTTTCCGAGAAACAGGTTTTAACCTCATCCGATAAACCGAACGTTATCGAAACCCAAACGTGGTCGAACCAAACCTACACTCAAGGCGGGTATCTGTTCGGCTATTCCACCCTTACCGAGAAGAAAGGAACGCTGCCGAACGGCCAGGAAGTGGATTCATGGACCACGCAAGCCCGCAGCCAGACGACCTACAACACTTTGGGCCAGCTCACCAGCTCCATCGAAATCGTGATTTCCTCCGCCGAGCCGGACGTGACAAAGACCGTGACCTTGATCGGCGCGACCTATGACGGACTCGGTCGGATTCTCACCCGCATTGAACAAACCAAGAGAGTTTCCGTCGACGGAAAATTAAACGAAACCACCACCATCAAACAGACGGGCACAATTTACGATCAGCAGACCGGCCGGTTGGATGGCTACGACCAAGAAATCACGTCATCGGCCACGCCGGGTTTGGTGACTCGCGTTCGTCGAAGCGACACCGGCTACGATGGCCGCGGCCTAGTATCCGGTTACACCGAAACCACAAACCAATCATCGAAATCCGGAGACGCGCTTGGTACTCAAACGACGGTCCAGCGAACTGCGATGGAGTACGACCCTCAACAGCGCTTAACCTCCTATCACGACGAACAGCGTGAGCTCATCGGAACATTGGGCGATGGAAGTCCCGTCTTCAACATCACGAATTTGGACTGGACGGCGGGCGCCTATGACGGCCTGGGCCATCTCACTGCATGGGACGAAACCGGCGCCAACGCCTTCGGTAATTTCGAGCGTCACTCCTCCGGCATCGTCTATGACAAACAGGATCGGCAGGCGGGATACTCGGAGAGGGGTATCTCCGACCAGCTCGGCGCCTACGAAAAAAGTTGGGGTGACGCTCAATTTAACAGCAAGGGTCAATTGGTGTTATATACGGAAACCGGTTCGAGCGTCGAAGCGGGCCGCTACACGAAAACATGGGACGCCCGCTTCGCTGACGCCTACACGACCGGCGGTCAACAGCATCACTACACAGAAACCATCGTCCGCGATTACTCCGACGGTGTGATAGGCGACGCGAAAACCACGACGCGGGAATGGACGGACGTCACTTACAACGGGTTGGGCCAGGTGGTCCGCTACGTCGAGAATTCGACGCTGGTGGTTCCGACGCTTGCCGATCAATCATCCTCTCGCGTTTGGCAGAACCCAGCTTATGATGAATTGGGACGGCTCCTCGGATTTGACGAAACAACCAGTCTCACCTATTTCGATCCGACGACACGCGCGATCCAATTCACAGAAACCGCCACGCGGTCCTGGTCGAACGCGATTTATAACGTTCAAGACCGCGGCCTGTTGGTTTCATTCGATGAAACATCCGCCCGCTGGGTGAAAGATGGCGCGGGCCAGACCGTCATCGACACCCGCGACACGCCAACATCGTTCGAGCGGAAGGACATGGCGTACAACGGCGCCGGACATCTTCTTTCCTATCAAGAGGAAGGTTTCAGCGCCGCTTCCGGTCGCTATGATCGGGCGTGGACCGCGACAACGCTGGACTCGGCAGGCCGCGCCACGTCCTTTACGGAAACCGGATTCTCGGAAAGCCAGGGCGTTAATAATTTCACGCGATCTGACATCACATATGACGCCGATGGTTTCGTTACCGGGTATCACGAAGAAGGATTGTCGAGCAATCAATACGCGCGAAAGGATTGGGGGCTTGCTGCCGGAGAAGGATTGCCGGTGTACGATGCGCTGGGTCGCCTTCATTCGTTTAATGAATCCGGCTGGACCGACAGCGGTCGTTATGAGAAAGAACAAACCGCCATCACCACCAACGCCCTCGGCCAAACCCAGTCTTACCAGGAGAATGGCTGGAATCTGCAACAGGGCGGCTACACGAAAACCTGGACAAATGCGACTTACGACACCAAAGAAAGGATTTCGTCCTATCATCAAACACTGACGAGTTTCGGGAAAACAACCGACTCCGATTGGCGCATCACTGGTGGCTACAACGACAAGTCGCAACTGATCGGTTACGAAGAAACTGGCACCGTCACCGAAGGCGGCATCCTCAAAGAAACCTTCACGACCGCCTGGGCCGCGCCTTTTGCCGACGCTTACACGGCGCTCGGCCAGCAGCATCATTTCACGGTCACGACGGTTCGTGAAACCACGGATTCCGGCACGATCACCTCCACGCGCGAATGGTCGAACGCCGAATACAAAGCGGATGGCCGTTTGAACTCCTATGTCGACCGCGAAACCACTTCGCGCGAGACGAATGACGGCACCCAGGAAAGCTCCTCGGTCACGCAGCGGCAGGAAACCCGCTACTACACCGCCGCCGACCAAGCGGCCAATTCCGCAAACATCGAAGGCATGTTGGCCGGCTATGTGGACTTGGCGCTTGGCTCAAATGCGTCGGAGAAACCCGTTCAGACCGTCGTTGATGGTTTGGTTTACGCCGCGGCGGACGGCCGGCTCCTTGATAGCGTGACCGTCAGCGCCGAGGAATCGGCGGTCGCCGGCATCATCCGACGGTTTAACGATTGGCTGGCGACCTTCGCCGCCTCGCTTCCGCCCGCAAGCCTAACTCTCTCGTTGATGTCGCTTCTCGGATTCAAGAACGCCGATGATTCCGCTGCCAACCTTCTCGCCTCCCAAAACTGGATCGCAACTCAGCTTGCCGGCGTTTCCGGCATCGAACTGTTGAAAGAAATCCTCGGTGATTTGGGTTCGATGATGAACCCGGCCGATCCCACTCTTATTGCCAAGGTTCAGACGGCGCTCCCATCCTTGGTGGACGCGATAGCAGCCCTGTCCGTCAAAGTTGGTCAACTTCTGCAAGGCATCGGCTTTTCCGAATTGCCGGACATGGACGTCGCCAACTCCGCTTACGCGAAGCTCCATCCGTTCGACTATGTGGCAACCGTCACGCACAAATCCGGCACCCAATACGACGAACGGATGCGCCCTATTCAATGGATCGAAACGACCGCCAACTCCGCGGCTCGTGAAAAGAGATCGGTGTCCGAAATCGAAGTCACGTATGAAGGCACCACGCAGCACCAAGCGACCTATGCCGCGCGGATCCATGAAACTGGATTCGACGGCGCCGGCGAACCACTGGATAAGGTGACATGGATTTTCCGAACCGGCTTCGAATACAACGCGCTCGATCAGGCGACCTTGTTTACGGAGATGACCTTTGAGAACGATTCACTAACGTTGGATGGCGTGGTCACGAATTGGGCGAGCCTCTCCGCCGCGCAGCGTACAGCCTTGGTTGGACGCCTTAAATCGGATAACACCTCGCCGGATTACATCGAAGTCAAAGAGTCGGTTCTGATCAGCACGTTTGAAAACGTCCGCTACAACGGCGCGAATCAAATGTCCGATTACGATTTGACGAGCACCAAACGCGGCATCGCGTTTCAGGATTTCTCGGAACTCACCAGCATCCACCAATCGCTTCAAGAGTTAATCGATATGGTTAACCTTCAAGGCGGCCGCTTGGCAGACGCGCAGCAAGCGTTGGCCGCGCGGCAGGCGGAATGGTTGGCCGCCTACGAGGAAGCCAAAACCGTTTTCGGCGCGGGTTTGCCCGACGCATCTAACCCTCAAGCTGTTCTGGATGAGATCGCCGTCCGGCTGGAAGCAAGACTCCGGGCCGAAGCCTCCAATGAGAACACGCTTGAGACTTTGGCCGCTGAACTGGACGAAAAACTGGCGGCTCTTTCCGCTATCGCCACGCAGATGGCCGACCTCCAAAAACAAGTCTTGGACAACCGGACAAATTGGGAAGGCATTGTGGCGAATCTTGACCAACTGGTGGCCTCGGAACTCGCGCGGCGCGGGGACTTGGATACGCAGCTCAATTCCCTTCTTTCCTACGCGGACACGCTTGGCGGTTTCAGAACGCAAAGCGCCGAGATCGTGGCGCTCTATGCCAGCTACAAGACCCTTCTCGACCAGTGGGTCACGAAATCACAGGAAGCCAAAGCGGCGGCCCGCGCCTGGGATCCGTCCTTGCCGATCGATGCGGCGCGCGCGGCGGAACTCGCGGCCTGGAATCCGAGCGTGGCGCTCAGTTCTCTTAACACTCTCACCCAAAGCCTTAAATCATCTTTGACCGATCTCATTTCCAAATCCGATCTTTTGCGGACGGACATCACCGCGGCCATCGAGGACACCGTGGCCGGATACGAGGCGGTCCGCGCAGCCCGGCTGCAAGAACGCAACGACGAGTTGGTGGAATTGCAGGCAGCGCTCAATGCCGTTCTTGAACAGAAGACAAGTCTTTACGGAACGGACTTAGAAGCAGATGGCGTCGGTGGATTGGAAGGAGTTTTGCGGGAATACGAGCGGCAGCTTGCCCAGCTAAACACGGAGAAGGCCGGCTACCAAAACGAAATTGACAAGATCGATCAGCGAATGGAGCAGATCCGCAACGAGAACGGCGGCGTCATCGCGTACATTGAATTTCCATTCGGCATTTTCGGCTGGGGTTGGCTGCACGTCCGATTTGTCTTGCAAGGAGATAAGGTCATTCAACAGTTTGGAGGCACGGGTAAGTGTTTCGATTGCACTCCTAACTGGTTAAACGTGGGTGAAAGAACACCGGACGAAGTCATTCAAGCCATATCAGGCTGGAAGGATGCTGCGGCGAGGTACCCTCAATGGATTCATGATCGCCTCGGAACTTCATTCACAACACCGATTGAATATTTCAAGACCCTCCCCGAACAGCGCGACTATTGGGTAAATAAGGTTACCGACGTTCAGTCGCGTATCACTAACATAACCGGGCTAAAGAATACCGCTGAATCCAATTACACTATTGCGCTGAACCATCTAAATGATGTTTTGAATGTCACTCTCGCCGCGAAGCAATCGGATTTCGACTTGGCCGACGCTGCGTTCAAGGCGGCCGACCTGAAATTGACCACCGCGAAAAACGCGGTTTCGCTCCTTCAATCGTTCAGTTTAGCTGCGAGCAACCAGCTTTCAAAATTAAACGATCAAATGTCTGGCAATGCGGGGCTGGCTTTCCTGACCGGGCGGTTCTTGGGTTCCATTCTGGATGCGAACGGCCTCAAGTCCGTGGCGACCTCTTGGAAGGGCGCCTTTGATGAAAAAGAGGACTCGCTGGCGGCTTTCAACACGGCAAGCGACACCCTGGATCAGTCGCGGCAAACACGGGAACGCGGCGATGCGGCTTTGTCGGCGCTCTCCTCTCGCCTGGACAACCTCAAAGAAGCACGAGCCGACCTGACACTGGAAGGGGAAGAACTCGACCGGATTAAGACCGACGAATCCCAGGCCCGCGACCGCGCCCGCGGCCTCCTGACCGGCCGTTCGTTCCAAGTGGGCAGCACCGGTGTTTCCATCAGCCAAAGCGACGCCGAGAAGCTGGTGGCCGGCGAAAGTGTGACGCTGGCGGGCAGGGTGTTCACTTTGGAATCACTTAGCCAATCTTCCGACGTTAAGATCAAACTCGATGCCCGCGAGGTTCGCACGTCGGCCCGCCGCAACATTGTTTATGACGGACGCGGCCTCGTGGACACCTACCAGGAATTGAGCTTTACCGGGACCGCTGTCAGCATTGCGGACCAAACCCGCCAATGGAGCAGCTTAACCGAAACCGAGAAGGCCAATGTCTTTGCGGGCCTTCTCCAAGCCTCGCTTCCCGGCAACGGAAACCTCTCAATCAACCAGGCATTGGGACACACCTATGACGCGGCGGGCCGGATGACGAGCCAAACCATCCGCACGCGTGAAACGCGCGTCCAGAATGGCGAGACGTTTACCCATTCCTTTGAGACGACGACAAGCGGCATGAACTATGACCGACTTGGAAACCTCACGGCCTATCAACGCACCACGCGTGAAGACGATCTGCCTACTGGCGAGAAAGGAAAGATCACCACCGAGCAGACGACCGAGCCCATGACGTACGACGCCAAAGGTCGGCTCCTTTCCTCCCATGTCGTGACCACCGAGCGCGTTCCGAACGCCGACGGCTCCGGTTTCGTTTATGAAAAGACCGTCGAAACCTGGACGATCATTGAAGCCTACAACGACCTCGATCAGGCCATCCAAACGCGCCGCGTTTCCATTGAAGGCGACCGGGCGACCATCGAAACCACATTGGCCGACAACAAATACGACTCCCAAGGCCAGCTCACCTACGCTAAAAGCCGTGTGATTGAAGTCGAGGCGGGCGACGTGGCCGCCGTCCTTGCCAATCTCAATGCGATTGAAAGCGCGGCCTCGGCCAAAGACGTGGTCCTGCCGAACGGCATTCAAGGGAAAGTCAGCGATTCAATTTCATGGGGCCACAGCTACAACGCGCGCGGCCAATTGACGCAAGTTGTCCGTCTGATCGTCGAGAAATCGAAATCCATTCAGGAAACCATTTCTTACGAGTATGACGTTCAGGGCCGCGTCTCGAAATCCACCGCGGTCATGCTTGAGACGGGGCTCACGCAGGACCTTCACGGCGACGATAGCCTCTATTACCGTTCCCAGGTCATCACGACCGATCTCATTCAATACAACGCCGCCGGCCAGGTTCTTCGGCAGCGCCGCACGGTCGAATCAAACGCCAAGAAAACGACCGAAGAAAGCCTCGATGATATGACGTATGACGCGGCGGGCCGGCTCACACACGCTCGCAACCAGGTCACGGAAATCACGCAAGGCGAGAATGGTCCTTTGGTGCACGCCTTTGAGACGATGGTTGACATCCACGCTTACGATTATTCCAACCGAATTTTGCGGCAGACACGCACCACCATAGACGACGGAAAGAAGGTGGTCGAATCGAACCAAAACACCAGCACCACGGAAGCCTTCTCCTACAACGCGGAAAACGAGATCAACCGCCAAGTGATGGAAGTGTCGGAAGTTTCGGTGTCGGGTATTCCGCCGGTTGAAACCGACGATTACCGGAAGTCCTACAAAGTTACACAAACCTTCGACCGATATGATTCGGTGGGTCAGCTTCTTAGTTCCACCCGCGTCACCGAGCGCACGGATGAGCAAGGTCAAACCTTTCTGACGCGCGAGTCTCTTTCCTATGCCTACAACATTCACGGCCAAGTCGTTGAGAACGTGAGCGTGAAGACGACCGAGCAGCGAGATTCAAACGGCGATGTTGTTTCAGCGAAGACCGTTACCTCCGTCACCCTTGTTCCGCCGTCCGGCTTCAACGCGAACAATCAGATGGAACGGTTTGCCACCGTCACTTTCGAAGGCGAGATGATCAATGTCGTTCGCGGAAACGACCCGACGGTAGAAAATGGTCTTACCCTTCGCTGGTCGGATCTCACAGGCAAGGAGAAGCTGGATCTACTGGCCGGCGCGCTTACACCGCGCCTTCGCAGCGCGGTTATTGTGACGCAGATGAGCGGCGTTTCCTACAACGCGCGCGGCCTCATGGAATCCTGGGTCGCGAAAAACCGCGTCATGGGGCCGGTCACGACGGCGCTCGAGCCGCTTTTGTGGAGCACGTTCTCCGAGTTGGATCTGGTGGACGAGGAACGCACCAATAACCTCAATATATTCAATGCGGTTTTGGGCCAATCGGTTCTTATACGGAAAGACGGAACGTATTTCGCCAAGGCCGAAGATTTAACCGACGATGAGAAATTGTTGCTCTTGAGCGCGGCCCAGCAAAGCGGTTTGTCGCTTCGCGGGGTAACGCTGGCCGATCTGGATATCCGCTCCCAACTCGACAATACCTCCATCACGATCCGCGTCCGCACCGCCTACAATGGTCTCGCGCAAGCGACCGGCTTCGATGAAGTCACAATGGACGGTAGTGGGTGGATTCTAAACGGCCGGTTCGAGGCGGTGACGCCAAACGATCCTCAACTAGCGGACCGCTTGGCGGCGTGGGAAGCCATGCGCGGATTGGACGCCATCAATTCTGCGGACAAGATTTATCTTCCCAACAACTTCACCACCTGGACGCGGATGTCCGATATGGGCTATTCGCAGGATGGCGAGGCGTTGTCATGGACGATGGAGAAGCAGGAAATCCAGCTCAAGCTCAAAGATGTTCTGAATCCTCGCGCCGACGGAAAAATCAATCTCGCCGTCAATCGCCTTAGCTCCAGCGACCGGCTTGAAACCATCAAAAACGCCGCCGGCCAGGAAATCGCGATCAAAGAAACCACGGTTGGGCCGACCGGCGAAGTCGTGTCCGGCTGGACCTTCTTTAACTACGACGAGCAGGAACGCGCCGTTGACGTGCTTCGCATCACAAGTGAGAAAGTGAATGGCGTGGACCAATGGACGGCCGAGATCACCCATGTCGATGCCTTCACCAATCTTCAAAACCGCGACCTCTACGCTCAAACGCGGACCACGCGGACAAGCCACATCGCGCTCACTGACGAATTGAATAGTTCGACCTTGGCGGAATTCGTCGCCGCGCACCGCGATTTCGCGTCGATGAGATCAAGCAGCTTCGCCAACACCGCCAAATCCAAAACGGCACTCGAAGTTACGCAGTTCGAATATGACGCGGGTTCAACACCGCCGCGCGTTTCCAAGACGACCATTTCTCGGACTGATGGCGACGGCATCAAGTCTGCGGAAATCACCGAATATCATTACGAGAAAGGCGGCGATCCGAAGCCGACGCAGACCCGCGCCACGCGTATCCTGAACGCGACTTTGAACGGAAGCGGCATCTGGATTCCGCAGGTGTCCGACAAGAAAACCGTCGAAGACACGATTCTCACCTACAGCGCGAACGGCATTGTCTCGCACAGTGATGTCGTGCGGATCAATGAGCACGGCACCAAAGAAGTCGAGCGGACGGATTTTGTTTACCGGAACGGCCGCGTCGCTGAAACCACGCGCTACCGCATCACCGACTTGACTGGCGACATGAGCGTGGTGGAAGAAACCTTGGGCGCATGGTCCAATTTCCGACGATACACGGGCGGCGGTCAGATCACAAAAGAGGTCAGCCTTCTCACCTACAGCGGTGACCAACTCACCGAGTCGCGTATCTTCACCGTGAAGCCGCTCGGCAACACCACCGTCGAGCAGAACCTTTTCGAATACGACGAGAACGACCGGGTAAAAACCTCGGTCAACATCACCATCGAAGGCGTCGCGGAAGCGGGGCTTAACCTGGCCTCGTTCGATTTCGATACCACCGATCATCCGCGAACCGTCACGGTGCGTGACCAATACAAATACATAACCTCCGGCCAGGCCGCGAATCTTCCGTCGGAGTACCGTGAAAGCGTTGTTTCCTCTGCCTCCCCCGGCCGCGAGACCGTCCGCATCGTGTTCGACATTACCTATGACGAGCAGCGCCGCCAGAAAGAAAGCGACACGCTAGAAACGGAATTTGTCGTCAGGGAAGACGGATCGCGCGAGCAAGTGGCGCTCCGGCAAATCCATGTGGCCGCAGGCGTGGACGGCGTTCCCGGCGATGGTTACGACGCTTTCGGCCGACTGCAAAACCTGACGCGCACCACTTCGGAGCGCGGTCTTGTTACCGTCGAGGAAATTTCTCACCGCTTCGATCAAACCGAAGGCCGCATCATTGGAAGCCAGGTGCACACGGTCCAGATGGATTCGACTGGCGGGACGCTCCTTCACCGCGAGTTCACCGAGACGATCACTTATCTTGAGTTCGATCCGCTTTTGGGCCGCGTGCTCAAACTTAAACGCGAGACCCTCGAGGACAACAAGATCACCGTTGATTTCACCGAGAACGATTACGATGACCGCGCGCGCGTGACCGAAAGCCGCACGGAACGCACCGAGAACTCGTTGAACGATCCTCAAGCGTTGACGCGGAAGACTTTTGTAACCACCACCGCGACCGGATTCAACGACCTGGGTTATATGACGGGTTATGTGAGAACGACCGTTGAAGGCGAGCGGAGAACGCAAGAATCCGCCTCCAATCTCACTTACGGTGATTACGGCCAAGTCCTCACCAGCCACACGGAAATTATCGAGACCGACACTGTGACAAATGGAACCAAGTTCCGCCGTTCCTTCACGGTTGATTTGGTGAACAACTACAACGACGACTTGGGACAAGTGATCGGATTTACGCGCGTTGTCACCGAATCAAATGAGAATCGCCGCGTTACCGAGACGGCGATCAACATGACCTACGACCGCGCGGGGCGTCTGTCGCATCAAGAATCTTTGTTCACCGAGGAAGACACGATTGCCGGCAACGATCCGCGAAACTCCTTGCTCCGTGTTTACTCCGTCGTGACGGATTACGGCATCGCCGGCTACAACGACCTCGGGCAGGCCGTCGCGTGGGCGCGGACGACCACCGAAAACAACAAAACCACGCGAGAGCAAGTCACATCCTGCCTCTATGATTCGTGGGGTCGCTTGGCGTATTCCGAAACCGCTATGACCGAAACCGGAACCGACGGCGCCTCGACGCTCAATCACACCTTCACCGTCAAAACCCTGATCGATTACGACACCTTGGGGCAGGCGTCTCATATTCTGCGCCGCACCGAAGACGGCGCGAAGATCACAATCGAGGATTCCTCCTCGCTTGTTTATGACAGGTTCGGCGCGCTGAGGAAATCTGTGTATGTCATCAATGAGCGGAATAAGGCCGATGGCGCCGTGGCCGAAGGCGCGATTCTTGATCACACCAAGACCGTCACAACAGAAAACGATTTCGACGCTCTGGGCCGGATTCTCGCCACGCGCCGGATGACCGTAGACGGATTCCTCACCACCGTCGAGAACGTGAGTGGGCTTACTTATCAATTGGACGGACAGCTTACCGGCAGCACCGTGGATTTGGTTGAGCGCTCGCCAGGATACGCCCAAAAATCCCGCATCGTAACCTCGGGCATGACCTACAACCGGCTGGGCCAAGCAACGGGTTATCTTCGCACGACAGCCGGTTTTGATCCCGCCAGCGGAGCCGCCCTCGGAAAAGAGTCGGTGGAAACCGTCGTCAATCTCGCTTACAACGCCCAGGGACTTCTTAAATTCTCTGATGTGACGGTGCGCGAAACAGCGCCCGGAACGGATCCAGTCTTGAAGCGCACCGTGACGAACCTGACCTACAATTCTCTCGGCCAGGCTACCCGCGCGGACCGGACGATTGAGGAAAAGAATCCGGCCACCGCCGTCACCTTCAAAACGACCACCGAAACCTCGCTGATCGATTCCACCTATAACAAAGACGGTCGCCTGCTTTCCTCTAACACCCGTATCCGCGAAACCGCCATTGATCTGGACGGCCGCGGCAACCTGGACCACACCTATTCCATTTCGACCAGCGGTTATGAATACAACGGCGCCGGCCAAGTGATTGGCTACGTCAAAGCCACAACCGACGGCGCTAAGACCATCACCGAGTCGATCGGGCGCACCATCACCGGAGGCGACGGTTCATCGGTCTTCGTGGCCGGCATCAAATACGACGCCAAAGGGCGGATCGTGCAGCAATCCTCCGACATCCATGAGACGGGAACCGACGGCACCTCGCATCTCGATCACATTTATTCTGTTTTTGTTGAGAATCTTTCTTTCGATGCGGCGGACAGGGCGACCAGCAACCGGCAAACGACCTTCGACAACGGTCGCGAAACCGAAGTCACGACCACCGGCCTTACCTACGATTCCAAAGGTCGCGCGCTGACCTATACACGCGTGACGAAAAACGACGACAAGACCGTTACGGAACAAACCTTGGTGGCCAACACGTATGATTCGCTGGGCCGGATCCTGACGAGCCGCGTACTTGTCAGCGAACGCAGCGCCGACGGCACGTTTGATAAGTCCCAAGAGATTGCGACCGCCAATTCAAAATTCGATGCGGCCGGCCGGACCGCCCGCTATTCCCGCACCACATGGGACGGCTCCGCGGCCAATCCCACCGGACGTATTGTTACAGAAAACACAACAACGGACATCACCTACAACGGCCTTGGGTTTATCGCCATTTCCGAAATCGACTACACCGAGACGTCGCCGGATGGAACAACTCTCAACCGATCGTTCCATGTGGGAACCATAAACTCCGCCTATGGCGACCTCGGCCTTGTCACCCGCTACACGCGCGCCACGACCGAAGGCGCGAAAGTCACCACCGAATCAACGACCAGCGATTTGATCTATGACAACAAAGGCCGGCTTTTGTCCTCCTCCCTCCAAGTCAACGAGAAAGCGCCCGGGCTTGACCACACCTATCAAACCAACATTCTTGAGACGTTCTTTGATGGATCGGGCCAGATTGTTTTGCAGACACGCTCGCGAGTGGACTTTGGAAAGACCATCACCGAAACCGTGGATCAATTCCGCTATGACGGCCAGGGCCGGGTCCTGGGCTCTCGCAGCGTCATTCGAGAGACGAGTGACTTGCTGGGTCTCGATCACCGCTATGTCAACGAATTCTCCGCAGTCCTGAATTCGCTCGGGCAGATCATCGATTCGACCACCAAGATCACCGGCGACGATGCCGCGCCTCTTCGCGAAATCACCTCGCACCGGTTCGGAATGAAATACAACGCCTTGGGCCAGGTGACGGAATACACGGAAACGCAGACCTCGACGGCCGCGCCGGCCCGCAACAACACAACGGAACGCACCGAGATCGTTTATAACGCGGCAGGCCAGGCCGTGAGCTGGAAGGACGAGCAGACCATTGGCTTTGTCGTGAACGGCGTGGAAGTGGATCTCACTCAACTCGCGCTGAGCATTCCTTTGTCGAACTTCGGAACAACACGCGATCCGCTCGGCAACTCGTTCGTGAATCTCACGTTGGAAGATTTCTTGAAGAACATCGCCGACAGCTATTCCGCGGGCGACAGCGCCGCGCTCGCCTCGAAGAACCTGTTTGCCATCTACAAAGACATCATCACGAACGCGGTTAAGCCGGTCCTCGAAGAAAAACTGGGAGCCAATTACAGTCCCGAACTGCTGAACATGGTCGTGAATTCCCTAACCGCTTCCCTGGCTGGTCTCAAGGACGAGATGGGTATTCCGATTACCTCGCTCACCGCGGGTGATATGCTTTTCAATGCGCTCGGAACGTCTCTGGACGCTTATTCCGACGGCGAAACCGATCCTGATTTCCGGGCCGCTATCGGGCGTTACTCCATCAATGAAATCCTCGATAAGAACCAGCTTGATGCCCAGGGCGTTGACCTCTCGAATTTAACCTTGCGCGAAGTTTTCGCCAAGATGCTGACAGCTTCGTTTGTTGAGCAGGGATTGACCCCTGCCCAGGCTCAGGCGAAAGCGGCGGCGGTTCTCACCACGGCAGGCGATTACGATCAAATTTGGAACATCAAGCTGAAAGACCTGAAATCGGTGCTGGAAGAAGATCAAGCGGCGGATGCTTATGGCGCAAACCTCTACACGTCGTCCATTCGCACACTTCTTTACAATGCCTTGTTCAAGGAGATCAAGGCGAACACCGTGGCCGTTATCTTTAAAGATGTTTTGGGCGGCAACCTGGCGGGATACACCTTTGAAGACGGAACGACTCTCGGCGAAGCGACGATTGGCGAACTGTTGCACAAACAGTTGGGCGGCGCCGCCGTCGGAGCCAACCTCACGGAAACCGTGGCCGCCGTCCTCCAAACCACGTTCCAGGAATACAAAAAGAACACCGGCGTCGGTTCCGTGGTGTCGAACGCGACCTACAACTCGGATGGCCTCCTGGTTTCAAAGACCGAATCGCGGACATGGAAGTCTATCGGCGGCGGAAACATCCCCGGATTGAGCGGCGATTGGAAAGACGCGACAGCGACGGTGGTGACCGAATATGACTATCAATCGGGAACGGACCGGTTGGTTGGACAGGCGATCCGGGCAACAGGAACCGGTAGCCACAAAGATGCACGCATCCAAAATTTGGGCATCAATTTTTACATGCTCGAAGGCAATATCCGGTACGACGAAAAGGGTCGGCAGATCGGCAGTACATCGGCGACTGTTCAGCCCCTCCATTACACCTATTGGTGGTGGAACAAAGGCGGCTTATTCAAAGGGAAGATCAAGGATCACTATGTTGATGGGTTGCTGAATCGCGTTGCGACCGTCCAAAAATCCGAAACGCTCGCCTTCGATGCCTACGGCCGGGCAAAAGAAATCCGTTCGAGTTTCTATCGAGACGATTCCAACGTGGCGACTGGTTCCACGACCGAGAGAAACATTCAATACAACGACCTCGGTCAGAAAACCGGCAGCACGATGGTTGGCGCGACGGTCATCGGCGCTCGCGGTGAGTCAGGATGGGCCAGCGACCAGGGACGGACGCGCATCGGGAATCAAGTCGCCGGCAGTTGGTCCGCAAACAATGTCGCCTTAACACGCAACATGGACGGGTTGTGGTCAGATGCCATCAACTGGCGCAACGCGGTCGGCCCTCAACGTCATCAAAACACGTCCTCCAGCGGTGATAACGTTTACGTGTACGACGCTTTTGGAAATTTAGACGAAGAGGCCACGCGGAACTCGAGCCGGATCACCACGACAACCGAAATGTCTGGCGAATCGGACGCTTCTTGGGTGGAACCGGTCAACGCAATTATCGGCGTGGTTCAAATCGCCATTTCTGTGGCCATTCCCGGTGTCGGCACGGCCATAGCGGTGGGCGTGCTCGCAGCCACGCAATCAGCCATCAATGAGGGTCGGCTCCGGAACGCTTTGAAAGCGGGCGCGATTCAAGGCGGCGCCGCGTATGCCCAGGCCAAACTCGACAAGGCTCTCAAGGCAGCCGAAGTAAGTAATATCGGAACTAATTTTTCTCGTGGAGTCATTAGAGTCACGGGCTCGACGGTAATTAACGTCGTGGCTGCCAATGCCGCGGGAGTTCACGATGTGAATGCCCTACTTAAGACCGCTGCGTCCTCCGCCATCGCTTCGGTTGGAGGTTTGAATTTAGCTGCGGACTTGCCTACGAAAATCGTTCTTATCACCGTCCTCAACGTGGCTGCGGCTCGGGTGGAAGGGGTCAAGGAAGGTCAGCAGCTTTTGACCATCGCCGCATTAAGCGCCGCATCCTCCCTTTCTTCGGCTACGCGGAACCAGAACAGTGCCGATCCTAAACCCATTACATCCTCTCAGGCTTTTGCCAAGGCGTTTACAAGCGCTCTGGTTGCGGAATTGCTGGGTCGTGTGATTGCCAACAACACCAATAATCAGACCGGTCAGACCATCGGGACGCTCGTAGCGCAGATCGTTTCCAACGTTTCCTCTCGTGGCCAAGGCAATGAGGTCATTGCGAAAAAAGATTCAGATGGAAAATTAATGATCGTTGATGACAAAAAACGAAATGTCAATAACGAGGCTTTTGACCAATCAATTCGGAGATCAGTGGAGCGTCAAGTCGCGTTGCAATCCTCCGGCCAACCTATTACTCTTCAATACGGCGCTGGCGCTCCCCCTGTGCAGGATCAGCTTAAGGACATCAGCGACAAA
Organism: Elusimicrobiota bacterium; assembly: GCA_022072025.1. Lineage (NCBI taxonomy): Bacteria > Pseudomonadati > Elusimicrobiota > Elusimicrobiota bacterium. Next base: position 184,515 of record JAJVIP010000006.1, on the reverse strand, counting down.
ACTCGCGTCCAGATCGCCTATCTCGGTGCGTTATTGCAAACGACGGGTGGCCTTGCACAATTAGCGATCCAGGTGATCACTCTTCCAATTTCCGTCGTCCAGAATCCCGCCGCTGGCGTTCAATCTCTCGTAAAAGGCGTTTCCACAAATGATCTCGCAGGCCGGCTTTCTCTCTTTGACGGAGCGGCAAAATCGATAGGAGGCTTTTTATTCGACCGGCTGGGCCGCTCGCCGGAGTTCAATCCGGCGCAAAGCCGGGCATTTGTCGGGGCTTCGGTGCTTCCAGTGGGAGGGTTTCCATCCCTGCCTGGGTTCGACGGTGAGAATTTAAGCCTCTCGCAGGCATTGAGTGGCATTGTTCAGAACATCAAAGATACCTTCGGCAGCGTGTTGGGCGCGAGCCGCGAGGCAGAAGCGTATATCGCCATCCGGTCCGGCAATCAAGACCGAGGAAATTTGGCGCTATCGACGGAAGAAGTACGGAATATTTTCGCAGGTGTGGCGGGCGTGAAGAATATCGATATTGCGGCGCTCAAACAGGAATTTGGTGCGTCACTGGCCGCCGCGAAAAACGTCCTCATCGGTCAGGGCATCATCACCAAAGACGCCAAAGAATTGGGCGTGAAAATCGACAACAAGATTTACGCAATCTTCGTGCAGGGCAACGAAATTAAAGGATCGCTCACACGCGCGGCGTCCGGCCAGAACGAGCTCCGCTCGTATGCGTTTGGCTATGACCAATCCGGCCAGGTCGTAAAAGCCGAAGGCAAAATCTTCCGGGAAGTCGCAGGGAAATTCCAAGAAACCGGCCGATTTGAATTCCTCCGCGGCGAGAACGTAAAGACGGTTCTCGCGGAAGTCAGCCGGACATTCGGCAAAGGGGCGGAAGAAGTCGCCCAAGTCGTCAAAGGCGCAAAAGCCATCTATCAAGAGTTTTCCACGGACGCTTCTGGCAAAGAGGTTCTGACGCGCCGGGTGTTTATGGGCCAAAGCCAGGACGGGAAACCCACAATCCTTGCCAGCGAACACGCTTCTTTCGGCGCTTCGGGCCGGGTGGTCGGATATACGCTGCGCTCCTATGACAGTGTGACCAACATAGTGAAAACGAGCGAAGGTGATGTATTGACGCGCGGCAAGGTTTACACGCGCACCCTGGACGAGAAATACGGAGCCGCCTCGGCTACCTTCGAGATTAAGCGAATCGATGCTGCCAGCCAGTTAGCCGGCGTTACGTCGGCCATCATGAATGCGCTAGGCGTGGGCGTGAACGTGGGTGGACCGCAACTGATTTATCAGGAAACCCTGCTCGCGGATCGTTCCATCAGCAGAGAAGTGGTGATGAACGAAGCCACCGGCCAACTGAAATATGTGATGGACAAAAACGAGAAAGGTGGCTTGACTGTGACGGTCTTCGACGCAACGGACAAAGCCGCTCTCCAAAAATCCTTGCGTGCGCTGGAATCGGCGGCCGGCACCGGCGTGACGGTAGTTGATTTCAATAGTCTGAACATTCCGCAGCAGACCGAACTCCTGGCGGCGCTACCTGTGATGGGCAAGCACGATGCTTCTCTTTCGACGGCTAAGATCGTCGAGATGCAGCAGCAGTTGGCGAACGCGATGGCGCGTAAAGCCGCGGAGTCTGCCGGATTCAAAGTGGAGGAGGATGGAAAGAACATCTTCCTTCAGCTTCCCGAAAATCTTGCCTTCGAAGGGAGCCGTGATCTCCGCATTGCGGCAATGCGGACCAATGACGTGGGAGAGTTGGTTTTGGAAGGGTACTTTGTCCAGCGCGAAGACGGAAAGCTTAAAGACGGAAAACAATTTTATCTCGTGTCCGTTGACACCGCGTTTGCCAAGGAGTTCAGGGGTTCTCAAAAGGATATAGCTAGCGGTGCTCAGCTCCTACTGATTAAGCAGGACAGTGACACTTTCGACGCCATCACCTACCTGCCGACTAGGGATTCTAAAGGTGGAATTGAGATCCTCTCGACAACAGCGGTCGCTGCGGGTGACGTAAGACGGGCCCTTTCCAACACCCAGGATATTGACGGGCTGTTTGGCAAAGAGGGCGTCCTCGACCAATTCATCAGCAAGGTGAAGGGCCTGCTTGAATTTTTCACCGGCGATAAGCTCTCGGAATACGAACAGGAAAAAGGTCGCCTCAAAACCCAGCTACAAGAATCGGCGTCCGTTCTTCCGAAGCATGAGAATCAGGTCGGCTTCATCGAAGGCAAAGCCAAAGATTTGGGCCAGACCGCGGCCGAAGTGGTGTCACTTCTCAAAGATCTCGGATTGCACGATGAGAAAGTCAATCCAGTGTTAGACTCCGCGGCCAAAACGGATTCTGTCTCACGCTTGAATAAGAATCTCGCGCTGCTTAAGGCAAAGCGAGCCGAAGCCGAACAAGCGATTGAGGCCGGTGATGTGAGAAAGGCGGACAAAGCACTGCGGGAATTCAAGGCCCTTAGCAACAAGTTTGACCGGATTGTGGATGAGTCCGTGGGTGAAATCGGCCGGCGCAACGACAACCTTCGACAGTTTGCGGATGGCTTGAATCAGATGAAGGAAGCGAAAGAAAGCAAAACCCCTCTTGAGAAAGCGCTGAATGGCCTGGGCGGAGAGAAGAAGGCTTTCGAGCAGCTCTTCAAGATGAAAGATCGGGGAATCTTGCCCGGGCTTCATGGCATTCTTGGACCTAAGTTCCGCGCGAGCCTGGAAAATTCCGACGATAGAATTCGCTTGGCCCTTGCCGAGCAGCGGAAACTGGAAAGAAAAGAATTCGCGCAAGCAGTTAAAGCCGATGTTGACCAGATGGGAATTGGTGCGGCTAAGGGAGACTTCTTATCCGACGATGAACGGACTTGGAAGCACACCGCCGGCCAAATTGGTTTTGGATTGACTCCTGCGGGCATGGCGGCAGATGCGCGCGACTTCGAGGCTAACCGGGAGAAAGGAAGCAAGTTGGGAATGGCGTTTTCGCTGATCGGCTTCATTCCCTTTGTGGGCGATGGTCTCAAGATTGGCGGGAAATGGGTGGTGAGGTCGCTCAAGGGAGCTGATGCCGCGACGGAACTTGTTAAACACGGCGACGAGGTTGTTGAGGCAGGCGAGAAAATTGGCAAGCAGTTACTTAAACATGGTGATGATATCGCAAACGCATTCCCTGCGAATAGGTTGTTTGCCAAAGTAATGAGTCCGAACAAAGCAGAAGATTTCCTCGGTGGAATTGAGACTTTCGGTTCCAAGACAGAAAAAGATGCTTTTATCGGAGCATGGGACGACATGAAAAAGGTGCGTACCCCTAAAGGCTTCGCCAAGAGAATGACTCTCATGAATGAAGCTGGGACTCGTTATAGACAAGGAACAGAAGTTGTAATCGTTGTCAAAAAGACCGACGTGACAGGTTTCAAATCTCCTTTAGAAAGATCATGGGATCCTAGAAATTGGGGTTTCAAACAAGGAGGAAAGACTCGTGGCGGTGCGAGAGAGTGGTTGGTTGAGAATGGATCGATACAAGAATTAAAGGCTAGGGGATTCGAAATCGAACGCGTCTATAGTGTTGACGCAAAAGGAGTGAGATACGAATGGAAACTTGCTGCGGAAAAAGACGGAACCTACTCGGTCTTACAAAAGAATTCAGTAGGGAAGATCAAAACCAATACGATGAACTCGGGCGTCTCTACGAACGGATCCACAAAGTTCCATTCGGAGATGAAATCGGGCGTTGTAAGCAATGTGGGCAACTCTGGACAAAAACTGAAATCAGTGCAGGCGGCCGAGGGGACGTATATGAATTCAGGAAAGTCTCTATCGAAGATGCCCGCAGCAAATTCCCCGACGCGAAACTCGATTGATACCGCTTCAAACATTGAAGTTTTGGGGACATTTTCTCCAAGCGAAATAGGAGGCAAAAAATGGATGGATGTTGTTCAGGATGGCCGACAGAAATTGGACCCGACAGGAATTCGTCAGTTGAAGACGAAGAACAGCTTCGAAGAAACCTTCAGTCAATCAAGAAGCGCCAGCTTGAAGACGGAACTTGGTGGGAAGCATTTAAGTGCAAAAAGTGCGGACAATACTGGTGGTCGTTTACCGAAGATGCCAGATGGGGACCTGATGAAATCTTCCGCAAAGTCACCAAAGATGAACTCAAAGCTAAATTCCCCGACGCAAAACTCGATTGACACCGCCAAAGCTGTCTTGAAAGTCGCTTTGCCGATCGGCATTGCTGGCGGAATTTTGAGTTTGATGACGGAAAACTCGGAAGGACAAGGTGCGGCTGTTCTCCCAGGCATTGGTGAGGCATTGCGTCCTGGCGTCATGCCCAAGCAGATCCATCCCCCCACCGGCGCCCAACTCAAAAAAACGCCACTTGTTGAATCGCCATCTCAACCTCAACTACCGTTATCCGATGGGCAAAAGCAATTTTTACCTATCCCTGTTGAAAAATCCGCTTCCCTGCCCGGCTTGCGTGCAGTATCGCAAACCACAGAAATCGGCCCAGATAAGAGACCCACCGTTTTAGATGCATCTCGCCAATGGGTCGGAGAGAAATTTGCTGGCGCTCTCAAAAATGGATTGGCGAAACCGTTTGCTTACGCAGCTGGAATCGCCGTCGGAATTTTGAGTGTAGGCGCGAATGTTGTCAAAACTCTTTGGTCGGGCATAAAGGCAATTTTCACTTTGGATGGCAGCGGCTTACGATCATCGGCCAAATCTTTGGTGTCGGGGATCAAAGAAACCATTGGTTTAGCTGTGAAGACCGCCGTGGGAATCGTAGGATGGGTTTTGAGTTTCAGTCCCAAAGACAGCGCTGTCCGAAGACTGTCTGAAAGAATGGATAATTGGTCAACGTGGGGTGTCTGGATGAACGACCGAGAACTTACGCAGGCCGTAGCCCCGAATCCTAATGCGGAAGTTTTGGTGATAAATGGAATTGGAAACAGCATGTTTCAACGATTCATAGATGAAAAAGGAAATCAAATTGGCTTTCGCCAACAACAAATCCGACTCTTAAAAGATTATGTCAATAAATATGTACCCGGAGCTAATAGGAAGGCAGCCTTCGATTTGATTGACAAGCTGGACTTTGTCGCCTGCTACACAGGGAACGGAACGGTCGATATTATGTTTTCAGCATTCGAGCGAAGCGGAATAGGAATTGTATCGGACAAGATAATGGCTCCCTTTCAGAAACAACATTACCGTATGCTTTATCCTCATAGCGCGGGAGGATATGTTTACGATAATAAAAAGGAAAAATTGTCATACGAGAACGCAACGCCGATTGGGGCCGAGGGCGCCGATCTGGGCCGTTACCGGGGCGATCCGGCGATAACGACAAAAATCGGTTTTTCAAAAGATCCAGTTACGCGCATTGCGCCTTCGGAGACGGGAAGGGGTATTGGGATCGACATTGCCTTTGGGAACAATGGCACAGCTGTTAAGCGTCTTCCCGCTCCTGGAAGCCCTGGGCTATTCCAAGTGGCAGAAAATCACAGCTACATTAAATACATCTTCGTCGATATGAACCGATTGATGGAGATATTAAAAGGAAATTAGATGAAGAAGAAGTCAATAATCTGCGCCATTTTCGCCTATGCGTTGGTGCTTCCTGGTTTGGTTTTTGGAGGGAGTGGTAGCGCCAAAATACAAGGGAAATTAGTAACCGGAACCGCCATTTTAGATGCGACAGGGCGAAAAAAGGTTTTAGTAAAAAAGCCAGCAAAGGACGAATTATTTGGAGAAGGTAAACTTTCACCAGATGGGAATCAAATTATATTTGATGTCGACTTGGGGACTTTTGGTAATCCAAAACATCATGAACTCCGCGTAATCAATATCAGCGGAAATAACGAAAAGGTTTTGCTCCTGGCGAGACACGGGTTCGATTTCAGTTGGAGTCCAGACAGCAAGTTTGTTGTTGCCCGAGGAGCAGGAGATGTCTCGTCGTTGGAGCCGCTCATTATCAATGTCAATACATTAGAAGCTTGGCAGATGAAACTTCCTGGTGTAATAACAAAAGGTGTGAGTGATCCTCGGTGGGAGCCTGACGGAGAAAAAATCGTATTTCGAGCAATTCTATCAAGTGATCCAGAGACATTCGGTTACTTCAGAGCAGGGTTGGACGGTCAAAATTTTGAGATAGTGATGTCCACTACGGCAAAGCTTCTGACGTGGACTGAAATTTCGTCGGACAGGTCGAAGATAGCTTATGTGGGTTTCGTTGATGAATCGCTTTACGTTTGGGATTTGCCCAGTGGAAATATCAAACGGTTATCAAAGCAGTTGAAACGACGCAGTTCATTTGTTCCATTTTGGGCTTTTTTTGAGTTACTAACTTTTTCACCTGACGGCGAATGGATTGGAACGCGATTAAGAACTGATACTACCTCCATTCCTCAGGAATATATTGCGTGGAACGTTAATTCGGGCAAGAGAAAACTCCTCCACACGGGAGGTATTGTAAGCGGGTATCAATGGTGGCATCCTCCGAAGAACGAGCCGATTTTGGATTGCGAACCTATCGTTAAAACCTTGCTCGAGGGCCGCGAAGTGGATCTCCGTGCGATTCAGAAAGAATTAAATGAATCCATTTCGAAATCTGCGGTAACAAAGCATTAATGTTGTGGGTAGGTGATCAATTATTGGGGCGGTTGTTTGATTGGATAATCAGCCGTACCAATGAACTTCCCCCAATCAGAAATTTTCGTCGATCAAGAAAATTAGCTCAAATTTGGAGACAATTTAGATTTCTGTTCAACGTAGATTACCGATATTCCCTCAACGCTTTTTGCCTTTGCGGGAATGCTCAAGAATCGGAACGGGCGCTGACAATCACGGCGAACGTTGGTGATCATGCCCATCGGAAACCGACATTTTTCAATGAAGAATGGAATCGCCAGGTAGTCGATGTTCGTCGAATAACCAATGAAATGCGGGATCTTGTCCGTGGTGTTGGCAATAAGCCTAAGCCACTTAATTATGCGGAAATATATAGTCAGCTCCAGCCTCGACTAAACGAACTTATGATGGAGATTGAGAAAGTAATCGAGGAGCAATTGCCTCGGTTCCCCGCTGACATTAGCTTCATTGGAGTGGCATGAGCGAATTTCGGTAATGTTATTCTCAATAATAATGGATGGATTTGGATGAGAAATTGTTGCCAATCAAGACAGGAAGTCCTCTATCCTTTCGACGAAACGGAGCACGAACATGACGAACTCGAGAAACTTCTTAAGTTCGTCGCGGGATCAGGGGGTCATGGAGGATTTTATAAGTGCAAGGACTGTGGGCAGATGTGGAGAGAAGACGTTAACTCGAAGATGGGTGATGCTACCTTTACAAAAGTCAGAGACGCTCAGGTCGAGTCAAAATTTCCCGGCCTCCAACGGGCGGGATGTTGCGAATCTCGACCCATCTCCATTGCAGAACGAGGGCCGTTTGAACCTGTCACCGCTCATGACGATAAGCAACGGCAGGAGCTTGCTCCAATTCTTGAATGGCTTTGCCGGGGCGAGCATAATGGTGATCCCGTCCTTTGTCGATGCTCCCAATGTGGACAATTCTGGCTCCGAAACTACGCAATTCTCTACGAGGGAGATGCATCATATCGAAAGCTTTCCTCCGCGGAGGAGGCCAGGCGGAAGTTCCCTAATGCAGAGTTTGAAGAGGAACGTGAGTAATCTTAAACATTTGTTTTCTCCGATTGCCTCAAATAACGGAATCGAAAATCCCGCACGGACGCTTGGACGGGCAATTTGGATCGGCTTGAAAATCTCAGCAATCAGCTACTTGTATCTTGGGATTCTTTCCATTTTCTTGGCGCTTGTTGTTGGGATCCCTGGCTGGCAATTCGAGGTATCAGCCATTATGTTTGTCATGCTCGAGATTCTTAACACGTTTTTCCTCGTAGTTATATTTATTTTTGGGCTGATTTGCGGCTTCGTGGCCCAGAGGTCGGATTTCTTCGGCTACCTGGAGCGAAGATTCCCCCGACTAATGCGACTTGTAGGATGGTTTAGATCCCATCCTCGAATCAAGCAATGGCTCGGCAACTCTACCAAAGTTGGCATCATTAGTGGTTTGGGATTTGGAATCGTTTTTGTTGTGCTTGTTTTCATCGTTAATAACAAATTGAGCGTTTTTGAAATTTTCAGTTATGGGCCCGCGCTATTTCATGCGGGAGGGTTCTTTGGATTCACTTCAATATCCATCGTTCATCTTTTAAAATCCGTATTTACTGAAAACGGCGGATGAACACGATGAAAAAATCATCAGGTCTTACGCTGACAGCTATCTGGCCCAAGCTTGGCACCTTTTTGATTCTGATCAACTTAGCCAATTCGTAACAAGAACTTGTCCACTAAGGAAGGCTTCGAAAAATCAAATCGCAAAAAAGTAATCAAGAATATTGCCAAGGGTCATCCTGATTCGAGGATGCGTGATGAAACGAAGCAAGCATTGCTTGTCCTTGATCCGCCACCCAAGCAGTCATCGAACCCATATCGATAGGCGGATCTGTTGCCTAGCAGCTTTGATGGAAATCGAAAGGAGGAAGTAATTTGATGGAAAAATGTAGGTCGAATTGGATCACTGTTACGACACTACTGCTCTTACCAATGATGCTTGGGGCAGCAGAGGAAAAGTCAACTTTGGCAGTTCCTCACAGCCTTGACTCAGGTAAATGGGTGATCGAGGATGTAGATATGTCGAATTCTTATATTGGTGGGCCTTCGCTCGCCCTTAAAACAGACGATACCCCGTATCTCTTTTACAATCTGTTCACTGAAAACATCACACGACTTGCGCATCGTGCGGGAGGCACATGGGAGTTCGAGACTATATTGTCTTCCGCATCTCTTTACCCACCGGTTCTTGAGATTGATGCCTCCAACAACGTTCATCTGGCCTTTCTTCCAGACAGTTTCAAAGGTATTTCGTATTTGCGGCAGACCAACTCAGGTTGGGCCAGTTTTGAGGTGCCTGGTTCGTCGAGAACGTTCTTTCCCATTTTCGACGCAACGATGGCATTAGATTCCGGCACTAATCCCGTTTTTGCCTTCAATATTATTTCGGAACCGGGTCCGCCCGGATTAGTGACCAAGCTTCGTAAGGGAACTTTTGGGCCGGGAGGAATGAGTTGGTTGGATGAGATTGAATTCCTGGTGAATGTTTCTCCATTCAACGTCAATCTTTCGCTCGAAGTGTCCGAATCGGGTAGCCCTCACTTCATTACCTCCACGCCAGTCAATGATGACATTCAGATTGATCGATCATATCTTCTATCACATGAACCAGAGAATACGGTTTGGGCGAGCGACAAAGTTGACGTTATTAGCGAGGGTACTTTTTCTGTTGACTTTGTTTTGGATCAAGATGAACGGGACCATATCGTCTTTGTTGACCGATCACAGGGAACCATAAAGTATGCGACAAACAATCTTGATCAATCCAGCGACAAGATCTTTTCGGCAGAGATGATTGATTCGGTTGGAATCAGCACAGGTAATTCTTATGTCGATGTTTCACTGGCGGTAGATCAACTGAGGATTCCTCATGTCGTTTATCATGATCCGCTGAATAAGGTCCTCAAATATGCCCGTAAGGAGGACGGAAAATGGGTTATACAAACGATCGAAAGCGTTGGTGAAGAGGTTGCTTATTCGGATATCGCTATCGATTCAAAGGGAAATCCGGTGATCGCCTTCAGCAATGCACTTTACCCTAATAACAAGGTAAGACTGGCCCGATTCGTTTCGGCACCAGTTAGTCCCATATCACCAACCGATTCTCCAAATAACGTCAGAGCGTATCCGAATCCTTTCCGGCCGTCGAAGGGCCACATGGAGATGACCTTCTCTGACATCCCGGTGGAATCAAAAATCAAAATCTATACGCTAACCGGCGAACTGCTGAGAGAACTGACCGCAGATAGCGCAGGTCAGGCGCCGTGGAACGGAAAGAACAACTTCGGCGAGGACGTGGCGAGCGGCGTTTACGTCGCATTGATAGAAGGAAATGGCGGTAAAAAGAATATTAAGGTGGCCATTCAGCGATGAGAGCTCGAATCGGCCTTCTCATCGTCGCCCTTGTTTGTCCTGCCCTGGGTTCAGCAGGCAATTTTGGCACGTCGTCGAAAGGAACGACCGCAGCAGGATTTCTGAAATTGGGTGTTGGGGCGCGGGCGGTGGGAATGGGCGAGGCCTACTCCGCACTTGCCGATGATGCAACCGCTCTCTATTGGAACCCTGCGGCTCTTAGACAAGTCGAGAGAAATTCGCTTTCGCTGATGCATGCGTCTTATTTGGAATCCTCCAATTTCCATTACGGGGCATTTGTGCATTCCGGAGAGAAATCATCTATCGGAATTGGGGCACAATATATGTCGGCAGGAACCTTAACAGGACGGGACGATTCCGGATTCGAAACAGGCGGCTTCGAACCGAAGGACCTCGCCGTGAGTCTTGGGTATGCCAGGTCTGTCGGCGGGTTGTCGGTTGGCCTTGCGGCAAAGTTTGTCCAATCAAAAGTCATTGATTCGGCGGAGACAGGCGCTATTGATGTTGGATTATTGTCGCCGGCTTTCTTTAACGAAAAACTGCGTTTGGCTTTGACTGCTTCCAATATCGGCGGGAAAATAAAGTTTGACGAAAAATCGGAGGACTTGCCCCTGCTTTTGAAAATCGGCAGCGGGCTTCAAGTCTCTAAAAAATTGCTGTTGGGCGCCGACATTGGATTTCCACGCGACAACGAACCATACGGCGCGATTGGAACCGAGTATCTCATTCCTGTCGGTCAGGATATTTCCATCGCCGCTCGTGCTGGGTACAACTCAAAGACGCCTGGAGATGTCGACGGTTTCACCGGTGCCTCCTTCGGAGCCGGATTTAATTTGAAGAAGATGAGCTTTGATTACGGGTTTGTTCCCTTTGGCGATATTGGTTCAACCCATCGGGTCTCGTTATCCTTGGGTTTTTAGCTCGCGGCAGCTTAGCCGTGACAAAAATTCGTCTAAATTATTTTTGGGGTTTCATCGCGTTTGGTTAGGGGGCGCGGCTGGACCCCTGATTTTTTATGAGGAGACGCGGATTTTGAAGATCAATTCGTATTTGAGAGTCATTGGCAAGGGATTCCTTCTGCCGCTAACAATTATTTTTTCCTGTTTTTTTCCGGTTTCGGCCGGCAATCATGAGTCTGTATTTCTTCCGCCCAAGGGGAAGATATTGCTGATTGTTGGCCAGGATGTTCAGAACATTTCTGCCTATATGGAAAAGGTAAGGATAATTCCGGGCGGCCTGTCCGTCTATACGTCCGCAGAATTCGCCGAAGGATTAGATTCCGCCGACGACAATGGGGGCGGCATCCAGCATGCTCAAATGCTAATCGATCAGTATCCGAACACAGCTATCCTTATGGCGATTTACATGGTTGACATGGAGGAAAAAGTCTATAGCGGCGACGTAGATCAAAGTCTCGACCGAATTGGTAATTGGATTAAATCCGTAAAGCGGCCTGTTTATCTTCGCATTGGCTATGAATTTGACTATCCGGATAATGGCTATGAGCCGGAGAAATATACTCGAGCCTATCGTTACATTGTGGATCGATTCCGAAGGATGGGGATCAGCAATGTCGCTTACGTTTGGCACTCGTATGCCGACAAAGTTACACGGCCACATTCTGACTGGTATCCTGGCGACGACTATGTGGACTGGTTTGCAATTACGTATTTTGTTCAACCTCATGAGGAAATGAACTCGTTCGCGCAGATGGCGGAGAAGCATGGTAAGCCTTTAATGATTGCTGAAGCGAGTCCATGGTTCTTGTCGACAAGCAAAAGTGATCAGGCGTGGGAAAAATGGTTCGTACCCTTCTTTAATTTCATTCGAGAAAATAAAGTGAAGGCAGTTGCCTACATCAATTGTGACTGGGACAAAATTCCTTTATTTGAGTCGAAGGGATGGGGGGATACGAGAGTTCAATCAAACGATAAGATTAAAGCGAATTGGATCAGTGAGATTTCAAAAGATCGGTACTTAAAATCTTCGTTCGACCTTTATCGGCAACTGGAATTTCAGAAGTAGAACTCCTGTCTCTGTCGCCCATGTGGTTTCTTCTTTTAGAGGAAATAGCCCGTCATCGTTGAGTGGCTGTATATTGTGAATTTACATTGGCTTGATGAAAGATTTACATTGGAAATATTGAAGAAGGATAAAATGAGTTGAATTATGAAAGAGGTATTTACGTTAGAGTTTATTAGAACTATTTGCCTACGTGCCCACGAATGGGGTATGGGGCCTGTCCCCGAATCTTTGGTGCCATGGATACAGAGTTTGTTTCTCTTGGCAGTCATTCTTGTTCCAATGGTTGTTATTTCCATTGTTTTGAATAAATCCAAAGGAAAACCGCCAAAGAATCTACTGGGCAATGATCCTCTTAATTCACAGTCGAATTTAATCTTCCATCACGATGTTGATGATCCCGTGGCAATGGTGCAAGCATTCGAGTCGATAAAACGATGGACCGAATCGTATGGTATTCCCTGGTTGGATGTTCGTTTAGAGATCAGAGAAAACCCAGAGAACTTTCTTATGCGTTTTCACTTGCCTGGGCTCGAATTAAGCAATGAGCAAATTGACTCGTTTCTTGAGAAGAAACTGACTGATTATTCTTTTGAATATTTATTTATCGCGAAAGGGTATTTGAGCGCCACTCGCGGAATGCTCAATGTATACCGTTCGGTTGAAGGTGGAACTTGTATTGACGCGATCGTTAGGACAGATAAGAAATTGGAACAGATGAAGGCTAAAATTCAAGAACTTGATCGATTGATCGGGCATCGATCCGGAGCTCGGCCACCCGATTTTTTAGACACAGTTATCGACTCTTGGCTGATTTTACCGCGGTACTGTGGGCACCTTCTGAAAAGATGGGCCTCGCATAAAGAGACGCCAAAAGTCATTTCGGACAAAATTACCGTCGGAAAGCCATGATGAATCTTTTTGGGCCGGAGGCATCTGAGATTTGGTAATGCCAGCCTGAAAAAAGTTCTTCAACTGTGTTGTAAAAGGCCTGAAAATTAAGCACAATCACAACGTTTTATCCCGCATTGTGTCGTCTGCCGAGTGGATGCGTGGAATAGGTTCGGTTGTGGACAATCCACTTAAATCACTGCTTCATTGAGGTAATGATCGTGGTTCGACATATGCGAATCTAAATCACCTTTTATTGGGGGAGACATAATGAGGAAACTTCTATCGGTAGGTTTGCTGGTCACGTTACCAATAAATCTGGCTTGGGCCGTCGGATCCGGCGGATACACCAACCAGGTTGTCGGAACCAAAGCCCTTGGAATGGGGAATGCGTTTGTGGCCACTGCCGATGATCCCTCCGCTATCTACTTTAATCCTGCCGGACTGACTCAACTAGACAGGCCAAATCTCTCGCTCGGTTTTGCAATTCATGACACCAATTCTGATTACACTCCAGTTGGTGGTTCAAAAGTTAGCATGGAAGGATTCACTCCCGTCGTACCAAATTTCTATTTCACTACTCCTTTCCGAGAAAAGTGGGCATTTGGATTTGGCATTAATTCGCCTTTTGGTCTTGAAACCAAATGGAGTGGTACCGGCCCTCTTCGTTATGTTGCGACTGATTCAAATCTTCAGCTCGTTAATTTTAATCCCACCGTGGCTTATAAACTCAATGAAAAAATTTCTTTTGGAGCCGGCGTGGTTTATGGGCTAGTTGATGCTGATCTCAAGAGCAAAGTAAATGTGACAGCGATTAATGGATCTTCTTCTCCGGACGGAGATCGGAAGCTTGAGGGAGATGGTAGTGCTTGGGGATACGACTTCGGGCTTTTGTACGCGCCCGTAGAAAAGCACAAATTCGGTCTGACTTACCGTAGCCAGCTGAGCACCACTCTAGATGGAAGTTTGGAGTTAAATGGATTGTCCGGAATTGCCGCATCCGCTTTTGTTTTTAACGGGACATCATATAAGACCGATGCCGAGACGGTGATTAAGTTCCCTCAAACAGTTCTACTTGGTTACGCCTACAAACCGAGCAAGTGGACCTTTGCGATTGATGGAGAGTGGGTGGATTATTCAGCGGTAGATGACACCACAATCGACTATAAAGATCAGAGTGCGGGTCCTCAATCGGTTCTGAGATTAACGAACCCCACCGATAGAGACTGGCATAACACTTGGAATTTGGGATTAGGAACCAATTATCAATTCAACGATACTTGGCAAGCTAGAGGCGGCTATTTCTATTACCCGCGAGCAATTCCCGAGCGGACATGGGATCCGGGAAATCCTGAGAGCTCGAGGAATGGATTTACGCTTGGCGGAAGTTTCACGAGACCTTCGATCATATTTGACCTTGCCTATAACCTCATTCTGTTTGACGATAGAACCATATCCAACACTGTGGGATCCACAAGCGGTACCACTGTGAATGGGAAATATGAGACTACGGCACATATTGTTTCTGCTAACTTAACTTACAGGTTTGGAACAGCAAATTAATTCAAATTAATGGAGTTAGGTAATGTCATTACCATCATCAGAAGATAGACGAATCAATAGACGGTATGAATTATCTCAGTCGGCAACTATCCAGTCCAATGCTTGGAAATCTGTCGATTCTGCAGATGGGCTAATTTCTGATATCAGTCTGTCAGGGTTTTGCCTTGATTTAGATAAGTCAATCGCACCTAATTCTAGTGTAAGCATCTTTCTGCCACTACCCCTAATAGAAAAACCTCTGCAGATCATTGGCCGAGTAATCTGGAGCCGCCAAAATGCCTCGACAACTACTTGTGGGATCTCAATTTCAGACACACTTCTGAACAAAGATTCTCTTGAAAATTTTGTGGAGGCATTGGCTAGGCTCAAAAGTCCTAAAGAACGTCGGCTGATAAAAGCGAAGCTACATGAATACCCATTAAAGAATCGAGGCACAGACTACCGGAGTCTGTCGTACGAGAGTCCCTATATAAGATTTTTTCAGACTCTAGAGAAAGAAGTATCAACGAACCAGATAGACACGATTATTTTGAGTAATTCTTTGGCTTATCTCCATAAGCGTATACGTCGAATTGTCTCTGATTTTCCACAAATCCTGCTTGTCTCTGATCTAAAATCTCGAGATTATGGAAATACGGTTGTAGTTTTAAATTTAGATTGCAGACGAAAACATGAGCCTTTTACCCTTTTGGATTTCGATGAGTACAAGATGAAATCTAGTGGACCCATGGATCCATTGCTAACCTTAAACAGGGTAAGTGAAAAACTAAGCGCTGGTCACCAAGTTACCTTTTTAAGTTTAGGCAAAGTTAATGACACAAAATTGGCACAGAAGTATCTTCATATAGCGCGTTTTGAGAATATTTCATGGGATGATGAGAGGAGATTTACCGCCTCAAAAAGAGCACTCTTGAACCAGCCTATAAACGGAGGGGGATTTGTATTGCGAGAGGTTCAGTCACCCGCTCAAATTCAGAAGCTACAGGAATTCTCGGTGCGTTTCTACTCGGCCGGATATAATTTTAAGAAAGATATCGACAGCTTATTTTCTGAATATTCCCATTTTTATTCAGTTGAGAAGGAAGATACGGGCGAGATAATCACTTGCGCCCGGATTACGTTTCATCTTCCAAATTCATATCTGCCTTGCATGCTTGCTGCTAAGGAAGGTACGGACGATCACATTCAACTACAAGATCCCGACGCCCTTTCCTATGCGGAAATTTATGCACCCTATTTCAGTTCGATATCGGCATTAAAAGCCTATGGAGAACTGGTACGAAGGTTTATTTATTACACCGAGGAAAAGTTTATCGACGTTTATCTGACCACTCATAATGTAGATCGTTCTGCTGAATCTAGATTTCTGTCAAGATATCTTGGATTCAAGGAGACAAATGTCGTTTTGAAATACGGGGATTTTGGGGGCTTGTGGAATTTAATCTATTTAACTCAGCCTAACCTCGATAAGAATATTCAGATTAACTTTTCAGCCCCCGAAGCTTCCCCTCGGTTTGTAAACACCTTCCGAAATCATTAGGTGGTCCCTATGGACTATCTTTACTTTGGCTCGATGGTTTTTACCTCGGTAATGTCATTGAGTCTCGCAATCTTTTTCAAGTCAGAAGTCGAACCAAAACTAAATTTATACTGGCGGCTTTTCATGGTCGCTTTTGTCGTTTGGAGTTTTGGTAGAGCTTTGATGATGTTGTCCGGGACTCCTGATTGGGCATTGTTTTGGATCCGGATTGCCTATTGTGGATCAATTTGGCTTTCAGTCTTGTGGACTTGGATGGGGTATGAGATTTTAAGAAAGAAGATACCCAAAAAGATTTTCGTCGCTACCATCCTTCTCTTTTCAGTTTTCACTGTCCTGAATTTTACTCCCGCCTTCATATCAAGTGTTTCTCCTAAACTTAATTTTGCATTTTATGATGATAATCCTGGCTGGGCGTTTAATGTGTGGTCCATTGTCTTTACAATTTTTGCTGTATGGATCCATGTGTTGCTGATTATGGAGCTCAAGAAAGCCGACAGCCTTACAAGGAATCGTATTCTGTGGATTTTGCTGGCGGGTATTCTTGGTTTTGGTGGATCTGCAACCACTTTTCCCTTGGTAAATGACGTCCCACTATATCCGTTTGCGGTTCCACTTGTTGCTATTTCGCCGGCGATTCTTACCTATGCAGTTGTTCGATTTCAGTTAATGGATCTCTATCTGCTTTTGAGAGACACAACAGTACATCTCGTTTCATCGTTAGCTTTCGCGTGTGTATTTTCTGGCGTGGCTTGGGTTATCAATAGGCCGAAGGTTTATGTCTTTAGCATGATGGTCATGGCAGTCTTTATTCCATTTGCATATCCATATGTGAGTCGGTTTGTTAGGAGGAATATTAATCGCACAAGGTTAGGCGATGTGGACCGATACCTCGATGATATCGAAGAAAAATCCTCCCAAATTTTAGGTTCTTCACTTACAATTATTTCTTTATCAACCGCAACTTTAGATCTTATCAACGCAATATTTCCCGTCGACAGAATTGGTGTTTACTTTATGAAATCTAAGAAGGAGGCTCTGCATTTATACGCAAATAAAGGAATGAATGATGCTCCGGTTGATTTACAGCGCGGGTCTCCCATTTTTCAGTGGTTTGCGAACAATAAAAAGATTTTGTCGAAGGACAGTCTCCAGGAAAACGGGAAGCCTGAGAAATATTCACTCATTGAGTTCATGAATCAAATCCATGGTGAGGTTATTTGCCCAATTTATGTCTCAAAAGAGCTTTCTGGCCTTATTGTGCTTGGACAAAAAAGATCGGGTGCACATTTTCATAATAAAGACCTAGAGGCAATCATGCTTGTTGCGCGAAAAGTGGAGATTGCATGTGGTTACGCAGCCACTACAGAGAAATATACGGTGGTGATGGACAATTGGACTCATAGCCTGAATCAAATCACCAAGCCAATTGCGCATGGTGCTGGATATATTAAAGAAATGGTTCACATGTTGACACCCGAGGAAATTGTTAGCACTGCGGATGTCATCGAAAAGCGGACAATGCAGCTCAGGGAAGTTCATGACTACATCACCAATGCGTCTTCGTTGAATAGGGAGATTGTTACCGGTGAATACCGTATGGAGAAAGTGGATGTTCGTGAAGTAGCGAAAAGTTATCTAAAAAATTATGAAGTTGAAAACAAACAAGTTGTTGTAGTTGAAATCATGGAAGGGCCAGTCTTTGCTCGAATTAATAAGACCGGTATCGAGAGGGTTCTATTGGAATTGGTGTCAAACTCTCTAAGGCATACTGCACAGAATGGCAAGGACGCCAAAATTCGTGTTCGAGATAATGTTAAGTTGGACAACTATGAAATTAATGTTGATGATAATGGCGATGGGATTGATCCTCAAAATATCGACAGAATCTGGGAGCCGGGCTGGCAACAGAAAGATATGAATGCAGGTGCTTCAGGACTTGGGTTGGCAATTTGTAAGCAGATTGTCGAAGCGCATGGAGGCAAAATCTCTGCTTTTTCGGCTGGAAAGGGACAGGGAATGCTGATAAACTTCAGTTTGCCTATCGTTAAAGGTACTGAGGATGAGGAAAAATGATTCCAATACATAATGGAAGAATTAGAGTGCTGGTTGTTGAAGATAATGACGACACAGCAAAATTTGAACTTCTCTCGCTTACAAAGGTAGGTTTTGAGGTTCAGCGCGTGAGTGACGGGGGTGTTGCAATCCAAGAAATGAAACAATTTCTTCCGAATATTGTGATTCTGGATTTAGAGCTTCCGGGAAGAACTGGAGACCAAATCCAAGAGGATATGTTTAAGGACCCTTTGTTGAAGGATATTCCGGTGATTGTAAGTTCAGTTCATTTAACTGATTCTTCTGACCCCGAAAATTTAGGGAATAAGTATCAATGGATTCATCATCGATTCCAAAATCACACGTCTGAACGCTTAGTGAAAAAACTTTCCCAAGGATCGACGATTAAGGACCTTTTGATCGAAGTGACAATAGCCTGCGGTGATATCTATAAAGTAATTCCTGTCGCCCTGCATGAATACTGGAAGCGGTCTGACCCAAAAAACGTCCCACCTTTCCAAGTTATCTAGATTTCTCTTCCTTTTTCTTCCCCAACAAAAATTCACCTCTAGTTCTAGATTCAAATAAATCTCCATATTAACGGTTGCGTAATAGCACGTTTTCCGCCCATATTTATTAAATATGGCGATATTCTCAGCTGAAAGTCAGGTTTATCTCTTCATTGTCACGACTTCGCTAATCAACCTCATTATCGGAGGCCGGGCGTTGATGGAGCCCCCGTTGCGGAAGATGACGCGGCTTTTTTCATTTCTCTGTTTTACGTTGGCGTTGTTGGGCCTTTCGTTTGTTTTTATGAGTGTGTCAGCTTCGTCGACAGCAATGTGGTCGTGGTTTCTCGCATTCTGCCTGTCGTTGGTTTTTATCCCCGCCAATATCATCCACCAAGTTATTTTTGGATTCGAAAGAAGCCCTGATCTAAAAAAGATTCCTTGGGGAATCAAACAACAGACATTGACTCGGTCCGGGTATGCGGCGTCAGCCATTCTGTTTGCTATGACTGTGGGTGGTGCCTTATCCAGCCAAATGTCAAAAGCTGAAGTTCTATCTGGCGGCGCGTTCAGCCGCCAATTGACCGGCCTTGCGGTTTTTTACGGGCTTTGTTGCTTGATTGTCGGCGTAGCTGTCGTTAAGGGAATCTTAGGCGCTTCGGATCTTGAAAAGAAATCGCGAGTGATTTATTTGGCCGGTGCGACCACAATCCTCGTCTCATTACTATTCACCATACTGCCGGGGCCATCACGGATTCAACCGCGCGTTTTTTTAATCCCATCCCTGGTTATTACCGGTTCATTAATTTTCATGGCCGTTTCCCTCACGACCAAGCGAATTTATCAGGCCGTGGCTTATTTTAAACACGCGATGTCATCGGTTGCATTCGCGGTGTTGATTTCTTTGATTTTTCTGGTGATCGAGCTGTTGGTCACCCCAATGACGATTGGTGATAAATCTTTCATCGGAAAATACATCGGTCTCAGCGTCGGGGCATTGATCATTGTTTTTCTGGTTATTCCGGCACGATATGAATATCACAGTTTCATGGAGAGACTTCTTGCCGGGCGCGGCGCAGGCCAAAAGTATCAGTTGAAAGATTTATCGAAGGCTTTGCCCAATTGCTCCAGTCGAGAACAACTTATGGCGACTCTCTTCGAAGGTCTCAAGAACGGTGAGACAGGTTTTGAGTCGGTTCGAATTTTTCTTAAAGATTCATCCAATGCCACCTATCATCTCCTGAAGACCACCGACCACGCGAAGCAAAGTCAGGAATTGATACTCACAGTGGGATCCGCGATTGTCCGAAGGATGATGGATTGCAAATGCGAACTCTACTTGGACATGTTGCGAGAACAGTCTCTTTCCGAGGGGGAATATCAGACCCTGGTCCAAGAGATGAAGATGCTGGGATCAGAGGCATGTTTTCCTCTATTTCCACCACAGTCTCGCGATCTGGCGGGGTTTGTGATGGTGGGCGATTCCCGGATGGGATCGTCGTCATATGGCGGGAAATACATTTTTTGGTTAAGGGACGCGATCAAATACACGTCTTCCATGCTTGAGGGGTTCAACTCGTCCGAAATAGCTAGCGAGATCAAATCCTATCTGAGTGAGGCCGCCGCAAACCATCTGAGGGATGCGAAGAGTTTTAAGGGGACGGGGAGAGATCCGAGGATTTGGGCGGCTGTTTTGATGGTGGATATTCGTGATTTTACTCCGTTGGCGGCGCGTTTGGATTCCCGGCAAGTAATTATGCTGTTGCAGGATTACCGAACATCATTGGCTGCTGTCGTTCGTCGCAACGGCGGCACAATCGACAAATTTATTGGCGACGGAATCATGGTCGTTTTTGGTCTACCCGGAATCTCATACGTTCCGGACCCGGACAGGCGAGCCGTGATCTGCGCGCTCGAAATGATGAAGGAAATACAACGGATGAACGCCCGGAGGAAAGCCGACGGACTTATGGATCAAATTTCAATTGGCATTGGGATCGCTTCTGGTCAGGTGATTGCCGGGAACGTCCAGTCGGGAGACCGAGTTGAATACACGGTGATTGGCGATGCGGTGAACCTTGTGTCACGGCTGGAAGATGAAGCAGATCCTAGCCAAATTATCATTGCGGCCTCAACTTTCGAAAGTATCAAAGAGGAAGTTGAATTCAAGGATTTGGGAGCCAAGAAATTTAAGGGAATCGAGCGCCCGGTGAACGTATATGAGATTCGTGACATGAAGTGGGACTCTGGGCAAATGGCTGTAAACGAGTAGAAAGGAGTGAGATTTAAGACTTGGGCAATTGGTTCTCGATTGACGGCTCCAAGTAAGACCATTGGATAATTCTTATACCGTGCAATATTCCTTCAGGCATTTCCTTGCTCCAAATTAATTCACCGGAAGCCACAGACTGATCCTCTTCAGAATAAATTGTGAGCGCAACCTGCGTTCGGCTGGGAATCTCCGCCCGTAGTAATACCCCAATGCCTTCCTTTGAAATATTGACTACTTTCCCCGCGATCTGATCCCCTGCTCGATTTCCTGATACGGTAACGACATCAACATCACATTCTATTGGAAGCCGATTGTATCGCCGCCGTTCGGATTGTTGAGTTGATTTCACCATGACTCAAGCATAACGCCAAATACGGGAAAAATCGTGACGTTTTTTTCACTATCGGGAGGTGAATTCTCAGTGCGTTTATCGCCAGGAAGCTCTATAATGAATTGAAATTCACGGCGCATTGAGCCGATCAAGCGTTGCTTTTCCCATTGGGGAGGAGCAGCGCTTTTTTTATTTGTGGAGGAGCCGCAAATGGCAAAGAGGAATGGGGAATTTGAAAGTATGAATGTGCGAGCAGGACAGTGGCAGAAACCATTGGATTTGGCCTTTCTGGAAAAGAAGCCCGGAGTTCAGGGAAGGAGAATATTCGCGGCTGTTGCTTTTGGGGATATAACTCGATTCCAGCGATGGACGAACCATCCATTCCTTTCGGCGGAAAAACACACCCAATTTATGGTTCAACTCTACGATGAATTCATTCGGTTTAGAAATGGCAGTGGTTACTTTGTGAAGTTGCTTTGTGACGGGCTCATGGCGGTTCAAGAACTGCCCGATGAAAAAAAGAAGGCCTCTCTCACCACAAAAATGCTGGATCACTCCCAAAACCTCGTTGGCGCCGTGGAGAGCCTCATCAAACGGCTCCGCTATCCTCGGCCGGATGGGTTCAGAGTCCGTGTCGTTGCAGGGGATATCCTAAAGCTGGAAGCGATCCACCCGACGGATAAGCGTAAGAAGCAGATTGACTACGCGGAATATCCCGTCAGTCTTGCCCACTCCTTGCTCGAAGTCGAGAAAGACATCCCTTGTATCTGCCATGAATCGATTCGGGAAATTATCGCCGATGATCGATTGAGCAAATCGCTGGTTGATTTTCTGCCGGTTCAGGAACCAGCGTTTTGTCCGGAGGGCATTAATCCGGATGATCTCAAGTCGCTTTGGGCATTCAGGATTAAGTAGAAGGGGTGTCCACCAGCCTGTGGTAAGATGAATTTATGGCAGAAGAAAGAAAAATCAATAAAGAGTGGCATGAGAAAAATCGCATGCCGGAAAAACCCAATCCCACCGTGCGACTTAACTGGCATAAACGCCATCAGAAAGTTTGCGCTTGCCGTTCTATGCCCAAGGGGTTATTGGATTTGGAGTCCAGACGAAAGCAAGGCGTCGCGTAGAGTCTTTCGGGTCTATTTTTTCCCGCTATTTTCCTCCCGTTTTTGGGCCCAGTATTTTTTCAGCTTCTCTGATTGCTGTTTTCGCCAGGCCGCGGATCGTTTGGATGTGGTCTTCTCGGCAGGGGCCTCCGGTGAGACATAAAGACCGGATTTTTCAATAGCCCGGGCAAGGTCATAATGCTTTTTGGCGAGCCTCTCGTATTCAGCGGCTTTTCGTCGAAGGATGATGGGATCAAGTTGTGTTTGTTTCACGGTTTCCTCATTTTGGTGGGATGGTGCTCAACAAGGATATTATATTGATTTGATGGTTCGTTAGATCGCAGATGTTGAGAGAGATTGGGTGGGCGCCGAGATCAAAGTTGGCGCGTTTATATTTGAGGTCTAAAAACCACAAACCTCGGCGATGGCGCAGATCGCTAGTATGAACATCATTCCTACCGTGAACATGAAAATGTTGTCCAAGATATCGTAGAAGTGTTTTGCATACCAACGTCTGAATGGCCCTCCAAAACGAGACATCCTGTATCACCTCCTTGTTCTAAGGCTTTAGTCCCATCCACCGCGGCGGGGCCGCGATGAACGGGCCTCAAACCTAACGAGCCAATGCGAGGGCCTGTGTCCAGGCTTTTTGTTTCAGGGTTGCGCCGGTCCCAAATAGAATCGACTTGGCCCGGGCATTCATGCCCTTATCGCTGTTCTTCTCTCGGGATGGGCGAACGTAGTCGGCATATTCCGCGACGGCGTTGAAGGCCGCCCATGCCGTTCCTTTTACGCCAGGGAGGTCGTTCCCTTTGCCGTGCTCAAAAAGCAGGCTGACCTCATCCATGATTTTCTTGGCGCGGGAAGATGAATCGTCTTCATCTTTCACCAATCCGACATTTTTTAGGTAGGTGTTAAACGATTTCTGGCCGATGGCCACTTTTGAGAGCGATTTCGCTGCCTCCTCAAAAAGACCAAACTTGGCCTGAATAATGCCCAGCTGCTGTCGTACCTCTTCGACCCGAAGCCCGATGGTTGTGGTGTGGCGAAGAGTTGCTCGCGCACCCTCGCTGCTCAACGCAACATTTAACGTGTTTTGGCAGACGACCCGGATCGGTGTGAAAAGGACTTGTACGGATCCCCAGCCATCATGGCGATTGGTCAGGAGCAGATACTTTTCGGTTACATCGTCGCCAACCACCCGTATTAAGCCGGGAAGTTTGGCGAGAATCCAAACGCACTCGCCTTGCCCTAGCGCGCCGGCGGTGTGGTACATCGCCTCTTTGATACCGACGATGGCATCGAAGAAGCTGAAGGCATCCTTATTCTGGAGCGGTTGGTATACATTGCCAACCACGCCGAGCACTTGTTTCGTGTCTTCGCGTACCGTGGCGAAAGCGCCTTCAACCTTTTTGCCGCCCTCGAGGAACAAGGGGCTTTTATCGACCTTCCAATTAAGTCCGGCAGCTGCGATGGCCTCGGCAGAGGTGGCCGCCTTTTCCAGTCTTTTTCCCAGGCCATGCCACGGTTTTTCTCCGACGTACATCATGGTGTTAATGTTTGCTGGCATTGTAGTTCCTCCGTTTTTTTGGCCTTGGGATCTCGCCCACATTGCACCGTTCGTGCAAAACGTTGCGTCATTCCTGGCCGATTTTCTTGACATCGTCCGGACGAAGTACAAGGACTTCCCGAAGAATGCAAGGTCTTCTTCCGTCGGGAACGGCTAGAGAAGTGTAGGCATTTAGGAGTTTGCCCTTTTACTGGGACAGCTTAATTAGGAATGGCGGAGATGGCGTGGTTTACGGTGACGCGTTCGTCCAAATCGTGAGATTTTATTGGCATGCGGTTCGAAGCCCTCCTGTGGACAGGCATGAAGTCGCCACCACAAGAATTCATCTAAGCCGTCCCATTCGATTCGGCCATTCGAGAAAACCAAAACGGCAAATTCCGTGATGATCGGATTGCGCTTGTTCATTCGTGATGCACTAGCTTTTTGGTTCGGTGGATTCCTTTAGAAATCCTTCGCGCACGAGCCGATCGGAGATAGCTTCGAGCCCAAGCGCATAAAAGCTTTTTCCGGAAGCCTTCTTGTACGCCTTGGCGGCTTCGAGAAGTTCGGGCGTGACGCGGATAGCCCTGACCATCATGCGGTGTCTTGAATCCTTTTCAGATATTGGGGTTGCCGAATCGGCCGCTATATTGGATTGATCGACGACTGCTTTATCATTGACGGTTGGCTGCGATTTCTTTTGCTTCTTGTTCTTAGACATTTCAGACCTCCACTTTAATTTGTGGGCGCATAACCTTGCCCTTGTGAGTCATGACTTACCTTCTTAATTGGAGGATAATCAAGCGCAGTTTTCAGAACATGCCATGATTTCGATTTAGGAGCGAAGAAATAAAGGCATATTTCTGACACGGATTTTCCGTTAGTAAAAAACACATGTCTTTGATTCTTCTCGACCCGTGCCGGCCAGTATCGTAGAATTGAAATTCCCGACAGGACTTGGCGAACCATGACCACCATACACGTAAACGTAAAAAAAGATTATCTCGAATCTATCATCGCGGCAAAGCGTCCCGTTGCCGCTCTGGTTGAGCTAATCTGGAACAGTCTAGATGCAGATGCCGATCGTATTTCCATCCGATTTGGACTCAATTCACTTGGCGCGTTGGAACAAATTCGTGTGCAAGATAATGGCACTGGAATTCCATATGAGGCGGCTGCAGATCTTTTTGGAAATCTCGGTGGATCATGGAAGGCAGGTAAGAATAAAACCGAAAAGGGGCGAAATCTTCATGGGAAATCCGGTAAGGGAAGATTTTGGGCTTTTGGCCTTGGGTCGTTAATCGATTGGAATACCACTAGTAGGCGGAATAGCCACCTCGTCGAGTTTAAGGTTGTTGGATCATCTCAGAACATAGACGCTTTTGAACTCAGTGAGCCAGCTCCTGCGCGCGGGAAAACGACAGGGACGGATGTTTTAATTGAAAACATCACATCTAATTTCAAATCTCTAACGAACGACGATGCCCACCTAGAAATAGCCAAACACTTTGCCATTTACCTCAGCGAATATCCGGGAATTCAAATCGACTATAACGGGATCATCATTGATCCAGCGTCAGCTCAAGTCAAATCAACAACCTATCCTCTGGCGACTCATATTTTATCGGACGGCCGACAAGTGGACCCCATTTTGACCATAATCGAGTGGAAGCAGTCGCAAGAACGGCTACTGCATTTTTGTGACGACAAAGGCATTTCCCTGCATCAGGTCGCGGCCAATATTCACGCCCCCGGATACAACTTTACCGCATATCTTAAGTCGAATTACTTTCGGGACCTCGACAAATCCGGGCTATTAATTCTCGATGAATTTAACAACGACGTGTTTGGTCTCCTGTCCTCTGCTAAATCCAAATTAAAGGATCACTTTAAAAACAGAACTTTGGAAGATTCGGCAGCACTGATAAAAAATTGGAAGGAAACTAAAATATATCCATACGAAGGGGAGCCCAACGATCTTGTTGAGGCAACGGAAAGGAAGGTTTTTGATGTTTTAGCCGTTAACATAAACGCCTATCTTTCCGACTTTGACCAGGCGAGCCCCTCAAATAAGAAATTCACTTTCAATCTAATTAAGCAGGCATTGAATGAAAATCCTGCTTCACTCCAAAGGATATTTTCAAATGTCCTTCAACTCCCCAGAGAGCGGCAGGATGATTTAGCTGAATTGCTTACCAAGACCTCCTTGTCGGCGGTTATTTCAGCAGCGCGAATTGTCGCCGATCGTTTAAATTTCCTGAAAGGTCTCGAACAGTTGGTTTTCGACGAAAAGTCTAAGCAACAGCTTTTAGAAAGGGATCAATTGCACAAGATTCTTGAGAACGAAACATGGATTTTTGGGGAACACTTTCATCTGACAAATTCCGATGACAGTTTGGATGAAGTGCTGAAAAAGCATTTGGAGCTCCTTGGGGAGAGATCCGATGATAAGAGCCCGGTTCTCAGGGAAAATGGCAAAAGCGGGCGTGTTGACTTGATGCTTTCTAGATCTGTCCCCCAGCCACGGGCAGAAGAAAGGGAGCATCTCGTGGTTGAACTGAAAAGGCCAAGCAAAAAGATCGATCCGCAGGGGCTTACTCAAATCGAAAGTTATGCAATGGCTGTTGCTCGCGATGAACGTTTCAGGAATACAACCACCCGGTGGATTTTCTGGATTATTTCAAATGACATGACGGAAAATGCGCAGAGAAGGGCGAGGCAGAAAGGTCTCCCTGTTGGGTTGACTTACGATGATAGTGAGCTTCCTATTAGAGTGTATGCCAAGACATGGGGCGAAGTTATTGAGGAATGTAGGGGGCGCCTTAACTTTTTCAAGAAAAAACTGGAATACGAGGCAGATAAAGATTCGGCGAAGGCGTATCTCCAAAAGACGTACTCCAAATATTTGCCAGATGCAATCAATGGCGCGAAAATTTCAGAAGATAATCTAGAAGTTCCAAAGGGAATGCCAGATCCTTCTGAGCTTACTGCAGTCACTTCAGATAGAAAATCTAACCAATTAGTTTAGTCATTCATAAAATTCCTTTCGTTCCTGCCTTTTCTTTAAAAGATTGTGAGGAAGTTTTATATCAGATAATATGCGATTTAATATATTTCGGATAAAGGGGCATTTTGAAACAACCGACTGATATCACTAAACTGGTCAGAGGACTTCGACGTCACCTGGAGATGACTCAGGAAGAGTTTGCTCATGAACTGGGCGTCACGTTCGGTACCGTTAATTCATGGGAGAATGGAAGACGTTATCCACAGCCATATCTTGTGCGGCGACTTCTCGAAATAAAAACAAGGCTGAAGATTAAAAAGGGGAGAAAAAAATAAGTGCCCCGGATCTTTGACAATATTGAAGAACAATTGTTGCCGGCCTTGCGAGATACAATCGATCTCTCTGATCGGGCCGATTTCTGCGTAGGTTATTTCAATCTTCGCGGGTGGAAGGCGCTTGATTCCCATGTCGAGCGATGGTCGGGAGGAGAAGGGCATTGTTGTCGGTTACTTGTCGGCATGCAAAGAATGCCAATCGAAGAGATAAATACCCTTCTCGGTCTGGTTAAAGGCGATGGTGACGTCGACCAGGCCGCTGTACTACGTATTAAGAAGGAACTGGTAGAACAATTTAAGGAACAGTTAACTATCGGTGCCCCCACAAACGATGACGAAGTGGGATTACGTCGACTAGCGGCACAGATAAAGGCCAAAAAAGTTGTAATCAAACTCTTTCTTCGTCACCCCCTCCATGCGAAACTTTATCTCCTTTTCCGGCCGGATCCGATTAATCCAACGGTCGGATATCTTGGCAGCAGTAATCTCACGATGTCTGGATTGGCGAGGCAAGGAGAGCTGAATGTTGACGTTTTGGATGGTGACGCATGTGGAAAATTAGCGAGATGGTTTGAAGATCGATGGAATGATCGATGGTGTATCGATATTTCGGCTGACCTTGTTAAGGTAATTGAAGAAAGTTGGGCGCGGGAAGAATTGATCCCCCCGTATCAGATCTACGTCAAGATGGCATACCATCTTTCGCGTGAGGCCCGCGAGGGCATATCAGAGTTCCAACTCCCGTCTGAATTGAAACTCAGGCTATTTGCGTTCCAGGAAGCAGCCGTCAAGATTGCTGCACATCACCTTAATAAGCGCGGTGGCGTTCTCCTTGGTGATGTCGTCGGTCTGGGCAAGACATTAATGGCAACGGCCCTTGCCCGAATGTTTGAAGATGACTACGACATCGAAACACTTATTCTTTGTCCTAAAAATCTCTTGCCGATGTGGAATGACTATCGCGAGCGATATCATCTACGTGGCAAAGTCCTTCCCATAAGTCTGGCTATACGCGAGCTCCCGAACATGCGGCGTTACCGCCTTGTTGTAATCGATGAAAGCCACAATCTGCGGAATCGCGAAGGTAGACGGTACAGCGCAATTCGGGACTACGTCAAAAAGAACGACAGTAAGTGCATTTTGTTGTCTGCGACGCCCTACAATAAGACGTATTTGGATCTTGCAAATCAATTGCGATTATTTCTGCCGGAAGATCAAGAATTACCAATTCGTCCGGAGAGTTTGCTTGCCGAACTTGGAGAGACAGAATTTGTTCGGCGACACCAGTGTTCGCCGAGGTCTCTTGCTGCATTTGAGAAGAGTCCCTATGCCGATGATTGGCGAGAGCTGATGCGCCTTTATCTTGTTCGGAGAACCAGAACATTCATCATGGAGAACTACGCAAAAACGGATCCGACATCCGGCCGGAAGTATCTCCCAGTTGAGGATGGAAAGACCTATTCGTTTCCCACCCGGGTTCCGAAGGCTGCAAAATTCATTATTGGTGACGCCGCAGCTAAAGATCAATATGCCAAGCTCTATGCTCCGAATGTGGTTGACATCATTAATCACTTGCATCTGCCTCGCTACGGACTTGGCAACTATGTGCATCCAATGCCAGATCATCCGCCCTCTCAAGACGAGGCAAAGATAATTCAGAATCTGTCACGCGCCGGAAAGCGACTCATGGGCTTCTGCCGAACAAACCTATTCAAGAGGTTGGAGTCAGGCGGCTGGGCTTTTCTACAGTCCATTGAGCGCCATATTCTCCGAAATCATGTCTACCTTCATGCACTCAGAAATGGTCTGGACTTGCCTATCGGTACGCAGGATGCCGATCTCCTGGATCCTCGATTCAACGATGAAGATGCCGAATTGGGCATTTTTGAAAGTGAAGACAACGGTGACAGTGGTACACCACGGGAAGCGCCAAGCTTGCTAAGTCCCGACGATTTCAGTCGTCGGTCTATCGAAATTTATGGTGAGTATGTGACCCGTGGAAAAAGCAGATTTGATTGGCTCCGAGCTACCTTATTCGAGAAATCTTTAACGGAGAATCTACAATCAGACGCGGACGACTTGTTGGGAATACTTTTAGAGTGCGGAAAATGGATCGCGGAAAAGGATGCTAAGTTAAACACACTGTTTGAATTACTTTTTCGGAAACATCCTGACGAAAAAGTAATCATTTTTTCTCAGTTTGCCGATACAGTCGACTATCTGACGCGCCAGTTGGAGGGGCGAGGAATAACAGGCATTGCAGGCGTAACAGGAGATTCCATAGATCCGACTGGTCTGGCTTGGCGCTTTAGTCCGGACAGCAATGAAAAGCGCCATCAGGTCGGTCCGGATCAGGAGTTACGAATTCTCATCGCTACCGATGTGTTGAGTGAGGGCCAGAATCTTCAAGACTGTGCGGTTGTCATCAACTATGACCTTCCATGGGCGATCATCCGGCTGGTTCAGCGTATTGGTCGAGTTGATCGAATTGGACAGAAAGCGGAGAATATCCTGTGTTATACCTTTCTGCCGGCTGACGGAGTGGAGCGCATCATTCGATTGAGGGCGCGCGTTCGCCAACGCCTTCAGGAAAATGCCGAAGTCGTTGGTACGGACGAAGCGTTTTTTGAAGATGATCGGAACGATCAGGTCGTGCGAGATCTATTCACCGAAAATGCCGGAATACTAGACGGCGATGCAGACACGGAAGTAGATCTTGCTTCATACGCTTATCAGATTTGGAAAAACGCTATTTCAGTCGACCCAAAGCTTGAAAAAATAATTCCGGACCTTTCACCAGTCGCATATTCGACTAAATCCCACAATTCCTCGCTGAAGTCACCTGAAGGGGTTTTGGTCTATCTCCGCACAGCAGCAGATAACGATGCGCTTGTTTGGGTGAACCCATCAGGACAGAATGTAACCGAATCCCAAAAAGCAATCTTGGACGCTGCTAAGTGCCCTTCCGATGCACCAGCGCTTCCTCGAGCGGAGAACCACCACTCAATGGTGCGCCAAGGGGTGGAGTTTGTCCTTAAGGAAGAACGGACTGTGGGGGGCCAACTTGGTCGTCCATCCGGCGCACGGTTTCGGACTTACGAACGTCTAAAACGGTACACCGAAGATGTAAAGAATACTTTGTTCGACCGGCAGGAACTGCATAGGGCCATTGAAGAAATATACCGATACCCATTGCGAGAGGCTGCAAAGGATTCTTTAAATCGTCTTTTACGTTCTCGCGTTTCCGATGAAGATTTGGCCCAAAAGGTGGTCGCTCTTCGTGATGCAGACGCTCTGTGTGTAAAAAATGAGGGTGACAAATCACAGGAACCGCGTATCATTTGTTCGTTAGGCCTGAGTGCCGACCAAGGAAGAAGGTGATCAGTGCGGCTTGATTCTTCCAAAGCCAAGAAGCTTCTCTCCTCGTTTGATTTCAAACCACTGTTTATCGAGGAATTGGGATGGAACATTCATAATTCACAAAGCAATGTTTCGGCAGATGGTCAGATTTTTTTAGTTTCGGGTATCGCTGAAAAATGTGGCATGGCAGTCATGGTTGCCAATTCTGGCAACGACGGAAAAATTCCCTCCTATTCTACCCGCCGAAAGATCGAGCGACAGATTGCAAAGCTCGCACATGAACACTTAATTATTTTTGTCGATGGCAAACGAACTAGTCAGGTATGGCAGTGGGTCCGTAGAGAGACAGGCAAGCCAGCTACCTGCAGAGAGCATTTATATCACAAGGGACATCGTGGTGATTCCTTGATCCAGAAGTTGCAGGCGCTCGCCATTAGTCTAGAGGAAGAGGAAACGCTAACGCTTCCTGAAGTGACAGGCCGCGCTCGAAGGGCATTTGATGTCGAGCGGGTTACAAAGCGGTTTTACGACAGTTTCAAAACCGAGCATATAGGGTTTCTCAAATTCTTAAGCGGGATACCGGATAAAGATATGGAGCGATGGTACGTCTCCGTAATGCTGAACCGCTTAATGTTCGTATATTTTATTCAAAAGAAAGGATTTCTAAACGACGACCGCGATTATCTGAAGAACCGGCTCATTGATTGCCAGAAAGCGTTTGGCAGGGATCATTTCTATCGAGAGTTTCTTTGCACACTTTTTTTCGATGGGTTTGCAAAAAGAGTTGAAGAGCGTTCTGTCAAAGCCCAAAAACTGCTCGGGGCTGTTCCATACCTAAATGGGGGCATCTTTATGCCTCATCAAATCGAACAACTCCACGGAAAAACCATAACGATCCCGGATAGGGCTTTTGAGAAGTTATTTGAATTTTTCGATACCTACCATTGGCACCTTGATGAGCGTCCTTTGAGGCGTGACGACGAAATAAATCCCGACGTTCTCGGTTACATTTTTGAAAAGTATGTTAATCAGAAACATATGGGAGCGTATTACACCAAAGAAGACATCACCGAATACATCAGCAGAAATACCGTATTCCCTTTTCTATTTGATGCCGCACAGGAGAAGTGCAAAGTAGCTTTTGAAGGAAAACGCGCGGTGTGGGGACTGTTGCGCGAAGATCAGGATCGCTATATCTTTCCGGCTCTGCGCCATGGTGTACAGAACGTCTTGCCACCTGATGTGATAGCGGGCATTTCTGACGCATCGAAAAGGGACCGGTGGAATAAGCCCGGGCCGCCCGAATATGCATTGCCTACCGAAACGTGGAGGGAGATGCTTTTCAGGCGCCAACGTTATGAGAATCTCCGAGAGAGACTAAAACGTGGTGAAATTAAGAGCATCAATGATTTTAATTCCTACAACCTTGATATTCGGCAATTTGCACAAGACGTGATCGAAAATGCAGAAGGGCCAGAACTCTTGCTTGCTTTTTGGAACGCCATCGAGCATCTCACTGTGCTCGATCCCACATGTGGTTCCGGTGCTTTCCTTTTTTCTGCACTCAACACACTTGAATCACTTTATGAAGGATGTTTAGAGAGGATGCGTTTTTTTATCGATGAATGGGGTGAGGCCGGCAGTAAAAATCATCCAAATTACTTTAACCTATTCACGGGGATCCTCAAGCGCGTTGAGGCACACCCTAATCATCGTTATTTCGTTTTGAAGTCAATCATCGTTAATAATCTATATGGGGTGGATATCATGGAGGAGGCAGTGGAGATCTGCAAGCTTCGCCTTTTCCTGAAGCTAGTGGCTCAGATTGACCACGTTAGCGATATTGAACCGCTCCCAGATATTGATTTCAATATTCGTTCCGGCAATACACTCGTAGGATTTGCTTCTCTTGAGGATCTTAGGCAAGCAGCAGAGCGGGAGAATAATGGTCAAGGGAAACTAATATTTGATGAGACAGCGGAGTCTCTGCGTCGTATCGACCAAGATGCCGAAGTGGTGGATCGAGCCTTTCGAAAGTTTCGTGATATGCAAACGCGCGATGGCGTCAAACCCGGAGAATTTTTAGAAGCTAAAGAGGAATTAAATACGCGGCTCAGAAAACTTACATCTGAGCTTGACCAATTCCTCGCTGAGGATTATGGAATCGATCTAAAAAAGCCGGTTCTTTTTGAAAAGTGGCGTAAGGCTCATCAACCCTTTCACTGGTTCGCGGAATTTTACGGCATTTTAAAGGAAGGGGGATTCGATGTAATCATCGGCAACCCGCCTTACGTGGTCTATATGCCGGCCAAGGTGCGTTACAGCCTTCTTCCGTCTAACTTTAAAACGTTTGAATCGAAAAACTTGTACGCCTATGTTTATGAGCGTTCCATTAATTTGGGACATAGACTTGGCCGAATCGGATTAATTGTTCAACTTTCAGTTCTTTCTTCGGAGCGCCTTCAGTCCTTGCAAGATATTCTTGTAAATCGCGGATTGCTGTATGCGATGTCGTTCCCCCGGAGGCCCGAGTCAGTTTTCGATGGCGTCGAGATGCCTGTCGCTATTCTTCTATCGTCTCGCGCAACGACGCCAATAATGTATACGTCTCGAGTTTCTCGATTCTATACAGAGGAAAGGCCGCATGCATTGAGCACTTTGCGCCTTGTGAATCACAACATTCACCGAAATGGTCACCGGATTGCGAAGATTGGTACAGCGGTCGAGATAGGTATTTATGAAAAACTAACGCGGCACACGATGCCTCTTGCGACCCTAACGCTTCGGGAATCTAAGTGGGTTCTCTATTATCAAGAGGCCTGCCGGTATTGGGTAAAAGCACAAGTTGGAATGCCATTCTTTAGGAGAAATCGCGAGGCCATTGCTCCTCCTCATGGCAGAACGATTTACTTCAACTCACGAGAGGCTGCGTCATTCGCCGCATGTTTGGCGAATTCTTCTCTGTTTTACTGGTTCTACTCGGTGTTCTCTGATTGCGAACACATCAATGATGCCATCGTACGAGAATTTCCAATTCCCAGTGATTGGGAGAAGTCCTCTTGGACAAAGATCTATGAAACCCTTCAAGCAGATCTTAATGGCAATGCGAAGAGAAAGACAATCTCCACAAAGCAGGGGCATGAAATTGAATATGATGAAATTAAGGCTCTTTTATCAAAAGGCCTGATAGACCAAATTGATCGATCACTGGCGAAACTTTTCGAATTTACGGAAGAGGAAATTGATTTCATTGTCAATTACGACATCAAATACCGCATGGGTCAAGATGTGGAGGAAGAAATTGTGGAATAGTGGGAGCGTGTCTACGCTAAAGTTTTAGCGGATTTCGCGATTAATTATCCCGTAAGGGACGAAGGCAGTGGCGACATTTTTTGCGGGTTCAAGATGCTTTAGCTGGTCATCAAAGTAGATATCCGGTGCGAACGAATTTATAAAAGGCGCCTTTTCCGCGCCTCCGAGAAAAAAGGTCTCATCGATGATCAGCCCCTGCTCGCGGCAAGTTGTGACAAATCTCTTGTGAACGCGAGCATCGCGGGCGGTGATGATTGCGGTCCTGATCTTCGGATGTTGTTTATCTGAGTGTTCTTCAGCGATCTGCCGAAGCCGACCAATTTCCTGGACAAACTCGTATATGGGCCCAGGTTTATGTGATGTTTTAGCGAGTCGTTTCTCATGGGAAACAAACGCCTTAAGGTCCTTCCTCTGATATACGGCTTCTGCGCTGTCATCAGCCAATACCCCATCAAAGTCGAACCCAATACGCAGTTCGTCGTCATTGTGGCCATTCACAAGTGTCGACGACGGTTTGTGAATGACATGTGCGGCGGCAAACCCATTGTTAATGGCGTCTTTAACATCCTGAGTACTGCAAGAAAGATAGAGCTTTGAGTTAAAGGCTTGGAGGTATTTAAATTTTGGTGCTCCATTGGTAAATGCGGCACGGAGAATCGGGAGGGAATATTTCTCAATAGAATTAAAAATACGGACAGCTGTGTCGGCGTCATTGCTTGAAACCAATACCACTTCAGTCAATTCAGACGAGAAGATTTTGTTAAGCCTCAGCAGCTTTTCGACCAACGTAAAGGCGGTCCCTTTCTGTAACAGTTTTCTCTCATTTGCGCGTTGATACTGCCGGTAGCGTTTTAAGCCATTTAGGTTGAACAGCCTATTTTCGGCCTCCAGATCAAAAAGCGCGCGAGACGAAACGGTGATCACAAGCTTGTTTTTAAATGAAAAGGGCATAAATAAAGGATTCTTCGCTTTCGTTCACCTTGCAATAGCTCCGTCAAATTGGACGGGATCTAACCCACTCAAAGATTGCCCACATGGAATCAAGGTCTTCCTGGTTGTATATGAGGATTTCATTCATGACTTCATCGCGGGTTTTGGAATCTTCTGTTTCCGTGGCTTCAATATATTTAGCCATCGACCATTGGCCGCCAAATTCTTCCTGCTTGCGTTTGTAGCCGATAAACTTCTCGATGACCTTCAGGCTAAAACTGGGGAGGGGGAGAGCAATGGAGTCCCTGGTAATAGGGAGAAGGTCGAGTAGATTCCGTTTCACGCGTTCGGCGATACCCTTTTGGTCACCGAATCGAGTGATATATTTATCGATGTGGGTTCGCTCATACGACGCCCAATGGACGAATGGGATGTCTCCAAACTTTCGAAAAATGGTGCTGGCCTCATCCAAAAATCGATTCCACCCCTCAAAATCCCCGTCCCGTCCAAAACCGGCGAGAGCAGGTTGGTACTGGTTGGGTGTTTCTCCATAAACCTGAAGCCCCCAGAGGTAAATCTTCTCCAGTTCGTTCAGATGAGGGGGCATGCCTTCAAGGTCGAACATGACGTAGTTTTTGAATGAAGGGATGGCCGGCTGGCTAAAGACAATTTCTTTTTCTTTTCGAATAGCCTGAGCGTTCCTTAATATTTTAGGAGCGTCTCTGCCAACTCGTTTGCGAGTCGCTCCAACGGTTTTCTGGAAGTTAGAAAGTGTGGTCTCGTTAAATTTTTTGAGCAGATCATCGAGGGTATGAACATCGGCACTCTTAAGCGCCTTGGCAAGATTCTGATCAACGCCGATGACAATGGAAACATCTCGGCCTGTCGTCGCCCTTTCCCAACACTGATCGTTAAAGTCGCATCCGCCGCATTTCGACCACCCTACCGGACTATAGGGGAATTCCTGAGCCAGCTTGATGGAGATAATCTTTTTGAGGTGATCCAGCGCAGGGGTGCCTTTTTGGAAAGGAATTTCAACGATGTTGCCAGTACCCGCATGGACCTCTAATTTATAGGGAGGCTCTTGTATAACCTGCTCGTAGAGCCAGCCATACAATTGAAGTTGCAACACGATCTCCGGATGCTCTTTCTCAGTTATGCGCCGTGCCATCTTGGAATCTCGGATGATGTATCCATCCGGAGTTCGGATCAGAAAGTCTGGCTCTCCAACCACTTCGCATTTGATCCCATCCCATGAAAACATCGCGGTAAATCGAGGCTGATATATGGCGGCCTCCCGGCGTCCAACTGCCTCAATCGTCCGCCTTTCTCGGTCCTCGCCGGAGCTGAGATCGACAATATCGGAGAGGCTTTCCAGGTGGCTCCTCTCATGCCGGATACCAAGGGTCTTCATAACCTCGGCAAAGGGGCTTGGTTTGGCCTTTGTCGTTTCTTTGTGGCTTAAATAGACGCGAAGATCGCAGGGAGATGGCTGATAATATTGATGGAATTCGGAAGCCCTAAAAATCATGGTCAAGTGTTGAATGAAAAACGTATTGATACAAGGGCATGATTTTCAATTGTTTGGCGGGAAACGAGGGAAGCAAAGTTGCCTACCTCGCTCTCTTCTTGGAAAAGCGGCCTAGGGAGTTACGTTTGGGGCTAACCAACTCTCTTGATGGCCATTGGACGGCCAACTCCGCTGTCAATTTGTGTCCATAACTCCCTCTTGTTGGGGCCTCCCGGATCAGGGAAAACATTGTTGGCTCGACGATTGCCCACCATTCTTCCGGAAATGGAGTTTGAGGAAGCCCTCGAGACGACAAAAATTCATTCAGTGGCGGGTTATTTAAGAGATACCGAAACCTTGGTGGCTGCGCGGCCTTTTAGAAGTCCGCACCACGGCGTGAGTTCATCTGCGATGGCCGGGGGAGGTTCTAATCCCCGTCCGGGAGAGGTTTCCTTGGCGCACCGAGGGGTTTTGTTTTTGGATGAGTTCCCAGAGTTTGACCGAAGTGTTCTTGAAAGCTTGAGGCAACCTTTGGAAGATCGCTATGTAACGATTGTACGGGTGGCCAACTCGGTGAAATATCCATCGGATTTTCTTCTCATTGCTGCAGCCAATCCCTGTCCCTGTGGGTACTATGGTTCTTCCGTTCGTCCCTGTTCTTGCGCGGCTGTTCTAATTCAAAAATATCGCGGGAAAATATCGGGGCCGTTGCTGGATCGAATTGATCTTCATGTGGAAGTCCCCGCCTTAAAAATTGAAGAAATTACCGAAGAGCAAATAAAAAGTGAAACCTCCGCCAACATCAAAACAAGGGTCATGAGGGCCAAGGCCATTCAAAGTGAACGCTTTGGTGAGGCAGGGATATATGAAAATGGACAGATGAATGTAAGCCAAATTAAAATTCATTGCACATTGGACAAGGAAGGAAAAGATATTTTGAAAGGAGCCATAAAAAAATTGGGGTTATCAGCGCGAGCGTACGATCGAATCCTCCGTGTTTCACGAACCATCGCCGATTTGGAGGGGAAAGTCGCCATTGAGGCCGCGCATGTCGCAGAAGCCATCGGATATCGTATCCTGGACCGGCCGTTGGGAATTTAAAGGGAACCCTTGACAGCGGGTATTTGAGAACTTAACTTTATGGACAACAACACCAAATCGAGTTGATAATTTGATTGGTTCTGGAGGTCTTACAATGAAGCGAGCAACATATTTTTCCCTATTTGGGGCGGTGTCCCTGATTTTTTTGATGAAAATGGTTCAATTCAGCAATGCTGAAGAAGCGGCCACTGTAAGCGATCCAACTCAAACTGAATCGATTCCGTCCACAGAGGAAGCAGAAGATCTCCAGCCCCAGGCGACTCCAACGCCCCCGCCCGCAGTTGAGCCGAAAAAAGCGACAAAATCCAAACCCAATTCCTATCGACAAGATAGAGCTGACGCTTTTCTCGCAGGCGCAGATTGGGATTTCGATGGTTTTGTCGCTGGAGGTCAAGGATCTGAAATTCGCAGCATGTTTTATCTGAATGACTTGGTTTATTTAAATATCGGGTCCGAGCAAGGTTTGGGGGTCGGGGACAAAATCGGAATTTATAAACGGGGACAAAAAGTGAAAGATCCTCAAACCGGGAAATTCATTGGGTATGAGGTTCGCAGAGCGGCGATAGCTCGAGTGACCGATCGAATTGAGGATGAAACAGCCGCTGTCCGTATTCGAAGTACCTATGAGCCTGTCGAAATCGGAGATTTGGTTCGCCGGGAACAATAAGGCATGCTCAAGTTTATCCTCGTGGTCGGCGCGTTGGTGGCGGGAGTGAAATATGGATGTGAATATTTACTCTCAGCTGAATTCGAGAAATATGCCGATGAGAGCAAGGCTCAATGGACTTGCCAATTTGAAAACTTTTTGGGGCATGTCCATGTGCAAATGAGCAATTACGAAAAAGGATATTACCGTTATTCCCATGCCGTTCGGCGTTGCCCGGAAAGTTCGTTGGCGGAAACAGGGGCATTTGGCGCTGCCCGTTGTTTGGAAGGTATGGGTGACCGGTCAAGAGCCGTTGCCGCCTATGAGGCTTTTGTTGAGAAGTATCCAGCGTCCAAACGGGCGAAGGCAGCCCAGAAATCTGTTGATATCCTTAAGGGGTCATAGTTCACTAAAAAAATTTCCCTCCACTCGCCGTTCTTTCCTTAGGAGGGAAATATGTTCAATCAAGAAGTCCACGCAGTACTCATCCTTAATTCCATTGATGAATTAGGGCCTGCTCGTTTCCAATCTCTCATCCAAACTTTCGGATCAGCCAATCAAGCATTGTCTGCTGGTTTCAAGTCCTGGGGTGGAATTCCTCTTTTTAATCAAACCATTTTGAAATCCATTGAGAAAAATTTCAGTTTGACTCAGAAACGTGCCGAAGAGGACCAAAAACTCATTCATAAATGCAATGTGAAGCTCCATTTGTCCCATATGGATACTTATCCCAAGTTGCTCAAGGAAATTGCTCACCCTCCGCCGGTTCTTTATGTTCAAGGTGAAAATATTACCAGTGAACAATTGGCGGTTGCTTTGGTGGGCAGTCGGGCCTGCAGTTACTATGGAGAAAAAATGGCGTGGGAACTCTCCAGTGGATTGGCGGTGGCAGGAATCACGACGGTAAGTGGTTTGGCCAGGGGAATCGATACCCATGTTCATAAAGCCACTCTTGAGGCTGGAGGAAAAACGTGGGCCATTATTGGATCAGGACTGAACAGAATATATCCTCCCGAAAACCGATTATTGGCGGAGAAAATAATGACCTCAGGCGCTCTTATCAGTGAGTTCCCCATGAACACTCAGCCATTTCCTGGAAATTTTCCTCGACGAAATCGGATTATTGCCGGGTTGACGAAAGGAACCGTGGTTATAGAAGGAGGAGAAAAGAGCGGTTCTCTCATAACGGCTCGTTTGGCCGCGGAGGAAGGTCGAGATGTATTTGCCGTTCCAGGTCCTGTCACATCATCGCAAAGTTATGCCCCCAATCGACTCCTTCAATCGGGGGCCATTATGGTCCAATCAGTCTCCGATATACTGAATGGAATTGGGATTACACCCGAGTTCATGGCGGACAATCGAAGAAAGCAAACCGATGTGTCAGCGCTCCCCAAAATTTACAAACAAGTTTTGAATTATTTGGGGGGAGAACCCACTCCGAAAGAAATTCTGGCTCAAAAACTCAAAACAGGCGTGGGTGAGCTTTCATCCTTATTACTAGAAATGGAAATCAAAGGTTTAATTCGGTCTGGGGCGGGTGGGAACGTGTTTAAAACTTGATTTTGATGTTACAATGCGCGACCCATGGAAGCTTTAGTTATTGTTGAGTCACCAACCAAAGAACGCACCATTGGGAAATTTCTGTCCAAGAAATATCTTGTGAAGAGTTCCTATGGTCATGTGCGTGATTTGCCTCAAAGAAAACTGGGTCTTGATATGGACAACGATTTTGAGCCCAGTTATGTCCTACTGCCCCGCGCTAAGAAACTTCTCCCAGAACTGAACAAAGCCGCCAAACAAGCCAAAACGATTTTCTTGGCGACAGATTACGACCGAGAAGGCGAAGCGATCGCTTGGCATCTGGCTCAGATGTTAAAAGTTCCAGCCGCAAAGGTGAAAAGGATTACCTTCCATGAAATTA
The DNA here is from genome assembly GCA_022072025.1 of Elusimicrobiota bacterium. Taxonomy (NCBI): domain Bacteria; kingdom Pseudomonadati; phylum Elusimicrobiota; species Elusimicrobiota bacterium. Next base: position 144,497 of record JAJVIP010000006.1, on the reverse strand, counting down.
CTCCGGAGGCCATCAAATCGGCTTTGGCCTCACCCAGAGAGTTGGATCATCATCTTGTGGACGCCCAAGTGGCGCGTCGCGTACTTGACCGATTGGTGGGATATAAACTGTCTCCATTGCTTTGGAAAAAAATTAAACGTGGGCTTTCTGCTGGACGTGTTCAATCTGTGGCGGTTCGGTTGATATGCCAAAGAGAAGCGGATATAGAAAAATTCATCCCGCAGGAATATTGGACGTTATCCGTATTGTTAGAAAAACCAGGGAATGCTCCTTTTTGGGCACATATATATTCGAAAGGCTCGCATAAATTTAATCGGCTTGAGCTTGGATCCAAGGCCATGGTGGATGAAATAATCTCAGAAATTTCATCCGCCAATTATCAAGTGGCCAATGTTGAAGCCAAGGAACGTCGCCGTCAGCCATCCCCTCCTTTCACAACGGCCTCACTTCAGCAAGAAGCCTCTCACCGTCTGGGTTTTCGGGCCCAACGAACCATGATTGTGGCGCAACAACTGTATGAAGGTATCGCGTTGGCCAACAGTGAAACCGTGGGGTTGATAACCTATATGAGAACGGATTCGACCTTTATTGCCAAGGCCGCGCAGGATGAAGCTGAGAAGGTCATTGTTGAACGTTTTGGTGAAAAATTCTTGCCTCCCAAACGACGGGTTTTCAAGAATAAAATCAAAGGCGCTCAGGAGGCGCATGAAGCCATTCGCCCCACATCCGCCATGCGTGATCCAGAGTCGGTGAAAATCTATTTAACGCCAGAACAATTTCGACTCTATAAGCTTATTTGGGACCGTTTTATGGCCAGTCAAATGGCCGATGCCATTTATGACACCTTAACAGTTGATATTGCTGCGAACCCCTCCCCCTATGTATTCCGTGCCAATGGACGAACATTGAAGTTTTCAGGTTTTTTAATCCTTCAAGGGAAAGAGGAGCATTCCGTATCAGAGTCCGAAGGATCAAAAGACGCTGACAACTTAGAAAAAACCGAAACCCTGCCTCCCTTGGTTGAAGGCGATTCTTTAGACAAGAAGGAAGTCAAACCAGAACAACATTTCACTGAACCTCCTCCACGTTTCAACGAAGCCAGCTTGGTGAAAACCATGGAGGAGTTGGGAATTGGGCGGCCGTCCACCTATGCTCCAATTATTCAAACCATTCTAGCGCGCCTCTATGTTCGCTTCGAGGACCGTCGATTTATTCCAACGGAACTTGGAAAAACAGTTGATCAACAATTGGTTGAAAATTTCCCTGAAATCGTAGATGTCAACTTTACCGCTGGAATGGAAACTCGTCTTGATAATGTGGCGGATGGGGAAGCCAAATGGCAAACGGTTATTCGAAATTTTTGGGATCCCTTCTCGAAGAAGTTGATTACGGCTGAAAAAGACATGAAAGTTTTAAAACCCAAACCCCAAGAGACAGATGTAAAGTGCGATAAATGTGGTTCCATGATGGTGGTCAGAGAAAGTCGGTTTGGTCGTTTTTTGGCATGTGCCACCTATCCCATCTGTAATTTCAAAGCTTCCTTGGATAAAGAAGGAAAAGTCGTCAAGCCTGAAGAAACAAATGAAAAATGCACCCAATGTGGAAAGACGATTGTCGTTCGATATGGCCGTCGTGGAAAATTCTTGGCTTGTTCCGGTTATCCCGATTGTAAATTCACCAAATCCATGGCCGCAAATGGATCTTCTTCACCTACGGTAACCGAGAAATGTGAAAATTGTGGAAAAGATATGGCAATGAAGCGGGGACGTTTTGGAGAATTTTTAGCCTGCACAGGTTATCCCGATTGTAAGACCATTAAGAAACTAACCGCTTAATTTCCCACCTGTCTTGGCAAGAAAAACAAAGGGCCCACCGCCGTCCCCTCCTACGTGGTGAGCCCTTGTACTCGTTAAAAACTTCTTAACAAGTGCATGCACTATAGCGAATCGACTCCTATTTCAATGTAAATTCACTGTAAGTTATTTGTAAATTTTAGGACGGAACAGGACGGTAAAACCATTTGAAAATGGCTCAATCTAGATAGATTTTTTAAAAAATATGCTGTTTTTATAGGGCGTTTTGTCCGGGATTCTGTTTAAACTAAAAGCGACCCGGCGCTCCATGCATTTGTTGCAGGTGCCGCAATGCATCATCCCTTGGGGATCGATACATGAATATGTCAAATGAAGAGGAAGGTTTCTATTGGATTTGAGAAGCGACTTCTTGGTGAAGAGGCGAAAGGGGGTTTCAATTTTTATGGGGTGGTGAAAACTTTGCGATAAAATGTTTTCAACAGAATGAAGAAATCTTTTTCTGGCATCTGGAAATGGATTCCCTTTCAAAATAGCCATCGACAAACTCCAAATGTTTTTTGAAGACAAAGCCAAGAAAGCTTTTACAAGAAGGATCAGGTTGCGAGCGGGAAGAAAGACATCGCTATCCGCGCTATGTGCTCCAGGGGGGGGGCCTTTAAAACTCCAATTGTTTTTATAGGCGCCTTCAAGCGAAAGTCGAAGCCGGATGAGCGGTTTTAGATTTTTAGATTTATGTGTTCGTAAGAATTTCTTCGCCCAGGCCAGTTCGGTTTTTTCCCACGGAAGTCCGCATTCGAGGTAAATTGGCCAAACCTCATACCCATTTTGAAGCATTTGATTCAATAGAATTGAACTATCCATTCCTCCGGAGAATAGAACCCCCATTCTTTTCTTTGATGTCATTTCATTTGCACGACGTTTTTTCTCTGTAAATATAGGCTCCAACTCCGGATATTCCTGTAAAAACCTTTTTGGTGATAGTCACAGTTACCGCTTCAGTTTTGGGATGTTGCAATGTAACTGAAGCAATTCTTTCAGCCAATGATTCGATCAGAGTAAATTCTTTTTCTGTTCCAATATGACGTATCTGTTTTATGAGGGCGGCGTAATCTAGCGTATCTTCAAGAGAATCAGAGTTTCCGGCGGGTTTTAAGGTAAGCATGATGTGAAGAGTGACCCCCAATATTTGCGGGAAAGCCCGCTCTTCCGCTGTGGTGCCGATTCGAACAGAAATTTCCATGTCTTCTATAAATAAATAATCGTTTTTCAAATAAATTCCCTTTACAACCAAGAGTGCATGTTATATGAAGCATTTACAGTTGCTGATTTAACTAAGATCAAACTACAAATTTTCAAATAAATCAGTGTGGACTGTTTTAGTGTTTAGCTGCATCGGTTCATAGGAAAATTTTCTTCTTGACTTTCCATTCCGGCATTAGCTAGATTCCGAAACCCAAAAAGTTTTTAACTCGCAAAGATGATATTGCTTTGCGTGGAATTTTTTTTGCTCTTTGACATAGACACCAATAAACGCGTAAGCGGGCGAGTGCCCTTGGCGCTGATGAAAATCGGCAGGGTTAAGGGCCTCTATTAATCACAAAGCAGAACGCTTTGATGATATTTGGTGTGTGTATAACGATGGAACAATTCATAAAGATGGCCCGCACTCGAAAGGGTGCAAATTTTTATGAAAGTAGAACATGTTTTGATGCTTCAAGCGCATCAAAACAGCCAACGTTGAACTTTGAAGTAATTTAGAGCCAATTTAAAAACCTCTAGAACAAAGGTCCAGTCTCAGACCCGAGACTGAAAATTTTTTTGGAGAGTTTGATCCTGGCTCAGAGTGAACGCTGGCGGCGTGCCTAACACATGCAAGTCGAGCGAAGCAACAGTCCACCGCAAGGTGGATATGTGCTTAGCGGCAGACGGGTGAGTAACACGTAGATAACTTACCTCTTAGCGGGGGATAGCCCACCGAAAGGTGGGGTAATACCGCGTAAGATAACCTTGTGGCATCACAGGGGTATGAAACATCCGCAAGGATGGCTAAGAGAGAGATCTGCGGCCTATCAGCTAGTTGGCGGGGTAACGGCCCACCAAGGCAACGACGGGTATCCGACCTGAAAGGGTGACCGGACACACTGACACTGAGACACGGGTCAGACTCCTACGGGAGGCAGCAGTGAGGAATTTTGGACAATGGGGGAAACCCTGATCCAGCGACGCCGCGTGAAGGATGAAGGTCTTCGGATTGTAAACTTCTTTAGCCCTTAATTAAGATATTCATGGAAACATGAAGAGTGAAATGAGGGTAAATAAGCCACGGCTAACTTCGTGCCAGCAGCCGCGGTAATACGAAGGTGGCAAGCGTTACTCGGAATTACTAGGCGTAAAGGGCAGGTAGGTGGTTTTGTTAGTCTGTTGTGAAAGCTTCCGGCTTAACCGGGAGAGGCCAACGGATACTGCAGAACTTGAGTATGGGAGAGGTTACTGGAATTCCCGGTGTAGCGGTGAAATGCGCAGAGATCGGGAGGAACACCAATGGCGAAAGCAGGTAACTGGACCATTACTGACACTCAGCTGCGAAAGCTAGGGGAGCAAACAGGATTAGATACCCTGGTAGTCCTAGCCGTAAACGATGCACATTAGACGTGAGGGGTATCGACCCCCTTCGTGTCGACGCTAACGCATTAAATGTGCCGCCTGGGGAGTACGGCCGCAAGGTTGAAACTCAAAGGAATTGACGGGGGCCCGCACAAGCGGTGGAGCATGTGGTTTAATTCGACGCAACGCGAAGAACCTTACCTGGGCTTGAACTGTTGGAAGTAGAATTAATGAAAGTTGAGACGACCTGTTAAGTCAGGAACCAATAGAGGTGCTGCATGGCTGTCGTCAGCTCGTGTCGTGAGATGTTGGGTTAAGTCCCGCAACGAGCGCAACCCCTACCCTATGTTGCTAAGTCTGTAATGGACAGCACTCTTAGGGAACCGCCTCGGACAACGGGGAGGAAGGTGGGGATGACGTCAAGTCACCATGGCCTTTATGTCCAGGGCTACACACGTGCTACAATGGCCGGTACAGCGAGCAGCAAATCCGTAAGGAGGAGCAAATCTCTAAAAGCCGGCCCCAGTTCAGATTGTGGGCTGCAATTCGCCCACATGAAGGTGGAATCGCTAGTAATCGGAGATCAGCTGGCTCCGGTGAATACGTTCCCGGGCCTTGTACACACCGCCCGTCACACCACGAAAGTTGGGTGCAACCAAAACCAGTGATTCAACCCGCAAGGGAGATAGCTGTCAAAGTTGTGACCAATGATTGGGGTGAAGTCGTAACAAGGTAGCCGTACGGGAACGTGCGGCTGGATCACCTCCTTTAGTTTTTTTTGCTTCGGCAAAGAAAACAGGTCGATCTCTTAACCTCAAGGGCACTCACTCGCTTACGTAGAATATGGCTACGACCAAATTTGGTTCATGGTCAATCGGCTATAGTCCATAGACTAATTTTGCAGGGCAAAATTGAGGGGCTGTAGCTCAGCTGGGAGAGCGCCTGCTTTGCAAGCAGGAGGTCGCCAGTTCGATCCTGGTCAGCTCCAGTCTTCGTTAAGCACAGGCTTTGACTTGGCAAGCCAGCACATTGAGTATAAGGAATTCATCACGTCGTAACCGAAGATTGGGGAAGACGGACGGACCCATAGCTCAGCTGGTTAGAGCGTACGCTTGATAAGCGTAAGGTCGGTGGTTCGATCCCACCTGGGTCCAACCTTCGCTTCTCATAAGTGACAGAGACGTTCGGAGCTACGGTTGGCAAGCCGCGGAATGGTTTTAAGCCGAAGATTGTCTCCTGTAGCCTTACCGAAAGGGGACAAAACTGTTTCACAAAGGTGTCTATAAAAAAATTTGTTTGTTCTTTTACATAATGTCTTATTTTCGTTCTGCTCTTAAAAGCATTCCGGGTTGTATACGCAGCGTAGGATTCCTTAAAAAAGGCGATAGTCGAACGAAATAATAACTTAAGGGAAAAATTAAGAAATAAGCGTCAATAGGACCATGAATAATTAAACCGTTATTCATGGTATTCATTAATGCGGCTAAGGAAGTAAGAGCATATGGTGAATGCCTAGGCGTCAGAAGTCGATGAAGGACGTGGCTAGCTGCGAAAAGCCACGGGGAGCCGCAAGCAGGCTTTGATCCGTGGATGTCCGAATGGGGAAACCCTCCACTGTGAAAACGGTGGAATCCTATAGTGAAGGCCCTTCGCAAGAGGGGATATAGTTGTAGGAAGGCAACCCAGGGAAGTGAAACATCTCAGTACCTGGAGGAAGAGAAATCAACCGAGATACCCTCAGTAGTGGCGAGCGAACGGGGTACAGCCCAAACTCAAATGCGTGCATTTGAGGGTTACGGGTCCATCTCTCTTTAATGAGAAAAAGTTATCAATCCGAGCATAGCAGAACGGCATGGAATGGCCGATCATAGAAGGTGACAATCCTGTATGCGAAATGTATCGGACTTTTGATGGGTACCAAAGTACTGTCAGACACGAGAAACCTGGCAGGAAGTCGGGGGGACCACCCTCCAAGGCTAAATACTCTCTGGCGACCGATAGTGAACAAGTACCGCGAGGGAAAGGTGAAAAGTACCCCTGACGGGGAGTGAAATAGAACCTGAAACCATATGTTTACAAGCAGTCGAAGAGCTATGTTTTTTGAGCAATCAAAAGAAATGCTCGACGTCGTGCCTGTTGAAGAATGATCCGGCGAGTTAATGGTGCAAGCCCGGTTAAATTTTCATTGAGAGATGAGAATGGAGCCAAAGCGAAAGCGAGTCCGAATAGGGCGACTATGTTTGCATTATTAGACCCGAATCCAAGTGATCTATGCCTGGACAGAGTGAAGCCTCGGTAAAACGAGGTGGAGGCTCGAAGCGTTGAGTGTTGAAGAACTTCTGCATGAGCTGGGTATAGGGGTGAAAGGCCAATCGAACTTGGTGATAGCTGGTTCTCCCCGAAATAGTTTTAGGACTAGCCTCGAGTGTTTTTTACCGGGGGTAGAGCTCTGGATAATGTAGGGCCTGCAACCCAGGTTCCGAAGTTAACCAAACTGCGAATACCGGTAAATATGAGCTCGGGAGTCAGTGCGCGAGGGCTAAGCTTCGTGCGCAAAAGGGAAACAGCCTAGATCGTCGTCTAAGGTCCCAAAGTGTATGCTAAGTGGAAAAGGATGTGGATTTACCGAGACAGCTGGAAGGTTGGCTTAGAAGCAGCCATCCTTAAAAGAGTGCGTAATAGCTCACCAGTCAAGTGAATCTGCGCCGAAAATTAACGGGGCTAAAGCATACCACCGAAGTCACGAACTTAGCGGCAAACACTAAATCCTAATGTCTAAGCACTAAATCCTAATCAATAATTAGGATTTCGAGCTTAGGATTTAGAGTTTGTCGTTAAGTGGTAGGGGAGCGTTGCCATCTGCGTTGAAGGTATACCGAGAGGAGTACTGGAGCGTTGGCAAGTGAGGATGTCGGAATAAGTAGCGATAATGTGGGTGAGAATCCCACACGCCGCAAGCCTAAGGTTTCCTAGAGCAATGTTCGTCAGCTCAGGGTTAGTCGGTCCTAAGACGAGGCTGAAAAGCGTAGTCGAAGCAGGACATCTGGTTAATATTCCAGAACTATGTTGTGTGTGTTACCACCTAAGAGGTGACGCAGAAGGTTATACCATCCACCCGTCGGTCGTGGTGGTTTAAGCCGGTAGAGAGATCATGTTGGTAAAATCCGCGTGGTCGTTAATCTCGAGAGGTGATATCGATCTGGGGTCAAACCCGGAGAAGTGGTTTTTACCACGCTGCCAAGAAAATCTTCGTAGGGAATGCACAATGTAACCGTACCGTAATCCGACACAGGTGGGCGAGTTGAATATACTAAGGCGCGCGAGAGAACTCTAGTTAAGGAACTCGGCAATCTACTCCCGTAACTTCGGAAGAAGGGAGGCCCCGATGTCTAACTCTGTACAAGAGAAGGACGGCGCGGGGTTGCAAAGAAATGGGTCTCGTGACTGTTTAACAAAAACACAGGACTCTGCTGAAATCACAAGATGATGTATAGGGTCTGATGCCTGCCCGGTGCTGGAAGGTCAAGGGGAGATGTCATGGAGGGTAACCTCTAGAAGCATCGAACTTAAGCCCCAGTAAACGGCGGCCGTAACTATAACGGTCCTAAGGTAGCGAAATTCCTTGTCGGGTAAGTTCCGACCTGCACGAATGGCATAACAAAGAGACCGCTGTCTCAACTAGAGGCTCGGCGAAATTGTGGTATCCGTGAAGACGCGGATTTCCTGCGGTTAGACGAAAAGACCCCGTGGAGCTTTACTGTATGTTGTTAATGCATTGCGGAATTGGATGCGTAGAATAGGTGGGAGTCCTTGAAATCTGTCTTTTGGGACAGACGGAGACACCGTTGAAATACCACCCTTTCGGTTTTGCGATGCTAACCTCAAGCCGTTGATCCGGCTGGGGGACACTGACAGCTTGGCAGTTTGACTGGGGCGGTTGCCTCCTAAAGAGTAACGGAGGCGTCCAAAGGTTCGCTCAATCCGAATAGAAATCGGGTGTCGAGTGCAAGGGCAGAAGCGAGCTTGACTGTGAGGGAGACATCCCGATCAGATGCGAAAGCAGGGCCTAGTGATCCGGCGGTTTGAATGTGGAATTGCCGTCGCTCAACGAATAAAAGCTACCCCGGGGATAACAGGCTTATAGGATCCAAGAGCCCATATCTACGATCCTGTTTGGCACCTCGATGTCGGCTCATCGCATCCTCCCGCTGAAGCTGGTGGGAAGGGTTGGGCTGTTCGCCCATTAAAGCGGTACGTGAGCTGGGTTCAGTACGTCGTGAGACAGTACGGTCTCTATCTACCGTAGGCATTGGAGTTTTGAGGGAAGCTGTCCTTAGTACGAGAGGACCGGGACGGACGCGCCTCTGGTGTACCAGTTGTTCTGCCAAGAGCATTGCTGGGTAGCTATAGCGCGGTCGGGATAAACGCTGAAAGCATCTAAGCGTGAAGCCCCTCCCAAGATGAGAACTCCTCCAGGGTTAAACCTGGCTAAAGACCTCGAGAAGACTACTCGTTTGATAGGCCAGAAGTAGACATGTAGTAATACATGAAGCTTACTGGTACTAATCGGTCGTGAAACTTAGTCGTATTAATCAATACATGTGAGGAAATACACAGTCTTTATTGGCGCTTATTTTTTAGTTTTTCAAGTTATAGACATATTATTAAAGAGGAACGAATGCTGGTGGTTATTCCAAAGAGGTCACACCCGTTCCCATTCCGAACACGGCAGTTAAGCTCTTTAGGGTCGATGGTACTTATCCCGCAAGGGGTTGGAAGAGTAGATCGCTGCCAGCATTGGTTCCTCTGAAATGAGTAATAAACCAGAAATTAAATTGTTGAGAGCTTTGATGCTCATGGCATTTTTATGCTCTGGGTTTTTGTTCGTTCAGGCGGCTGAAGTGGTTTCGACGGCAGACATGGATGAGCCGGGATTAAAGTCTATCCTGTTTATGGGGCGCGTGGCAGAATCCAAACCGAAACTAACTTTTTCAGATGGAGATTCGATACAAGTACCGGTTTCTGGAGGTTCGGTAAACTTGTTTTCTAACTCCAATGCAGAAGTGGAAATGGAACAGAGAATTTCGAGTTTGATCGGAGCAGTAGAATTTCGACCCAGTGAGGGATTTCAATACCGTTTTAAGTTTGGACAGATCAGAAGTTTTGAGTTGGAATATTCTTCTGGGTCACAGGTCAATAAATTGGAGTCCACCAAGGATGGGTATTTGTGGGGGCTCTCAATAGCTGGCCGTATCGCACCTGGATCTCTGGTAAGCACCGCGATTAGATGGGACTTGGGATACACGCAAAGCAATGTGGAGTTGGACAGATTTCAAGGCGGAAACGTTGTGTATACCGCCAACCAAAGTTGGCGGCAAGAAGAAATTCAGGGAAGTATAAATTTTAGCCGACGATGGAAGTGGATTGAGCCTTTTGGTGGAATTAAGTTAATTCGTGTTATGAATAAAATGAGTGATAGTTCGACCAAGGGTGAAATTAGAGGAACCAATGATAGCGTGAGCCCATTTGTAGGTGTGAATGTGGGCGTGTCGAATAAAGAGAGCGTTTACGTTGAGGCCTCTTTTATCGACGAAGAATCAGTTTCTGCAGGTTTGAAATTTAGTTTTTAGGTTTTTTATTTGAGGTGAGATGAGAATATGCCAAACGCGACAAAAAATGATCAAGTGTCGAAATTAACCGAGGAATTAAAAAGTTCCGCGCATGTGGTTGTCACCAATTATCAGGGGATGACTGCGCTTGAATTCGACTCCCTACGAGCTGCCATTCGCCCTTATGGAGGCAAGTACAAGGTGGTCAAAAATAGGTTGGCAAAACTATCTTTTAAAAACACGGGGTTCACTGATCTTCAAGATAAAATGAAAGGTCCCTCCGCCATTGTTTATCAGGGAACCGATGCTTCCTCTATTATTAAAGCGCTTTTTAAATTCGGCGAACAGAACGAAAAATTTAAAGTAAAAGCGGGACGTGTATTTGGCATCACCGCAGATACAAAAAGTCTAAAAGCCATGGCGGATTTGCCATCTCGAGAGGTGTTGTTGGCCACCTTGCTTGCTCGAATGAATGGACCCCTAACCAACTTTGTTACGGTTCTCAATGAGCCGCTGCGATCTCTTCAAGCGGCGCTTGTTTCCTTGGCAAAAAAGAAAGAAGAAAAACCCGCGTAAAATTTCAGATTCATAATGTTCCGCTTTATGCGGACGCTATTGCACAAACCCGCTTTGACGGGTCAAGTGTATTAGTTGAACGGTGGCCTTTTAAGAGAAGGAACCAGGGAGATAAAGAAAATGGCACAAGTAACAGTGGAAGACTTCGTTGAATCATTGGAAAAATGGACAATTCTCGATGTGAGCAAAGCAGTTAAGTCTATCGAAGAAAAATATGGAATTTCGGCTGCCCCCGTTGCTGTTGCTGCTGCGCCCGCTGCTCAAGCCGGTGCCGCTGCCGCGTCAGAGGAAAAAACTGAATTTACCGTCATGTTGACCGGAGCCGGTGCAAATAAAATTCAGGTCATCAAAGTTGTTCGGGAATTAACCGGATTGGGTCTTAAAGAAGCAAAGGACCTCGTGGAAGGCGCTCCCAAGCCAGTGAAAGAAAATGTTGACAAGAAAACCGCCGAGGAACTCAAAAAGAAACTTATTGAACAAGGCGCAACAGTCGAAATTAAATAGTTTGTTTGCATTGAGTCGTCCTCCTCGAACTTTTGAGGAGGGCGACTTGGTTTTAGAACCTAAATTTCAGATGAAAGTTTTGGAGGCTCTACCTTGAAAAAGACATCGTTTGCTCGAATCCGTCCGGTCATAGACATACCTCAGTTGCTCGAAATGCAGCGGGCGTCTTACCGTGAATTTCTACAGATTGATGTTCCTGTGAAGGAACGAAAAGTTCAAGGCATTCAAGCGTCCTTTATGGATATTTTCCCGATCATTAATTCCGATGAAAGTTTGGCGCTGGAATTCGTTCAATACAACTTGGGAACTCCTAAATACACCATCGAAGAAGCCATCGACAAAGATGGAACTTATGCTACGCCCCTCAAAGCTGTATTGCGATTGGTTCACCGTCAGCCTTCAGGAAAACCCAAAGTTTTGACCGAACAAGAAGTGTACCTCTGCGAATTGCCCCTGATGACCGACACAGCTTCATTTATTATTAACGGTGCTGAACGTGTGGTGGTTAGCCAGTTACACCGTTCTCCTGGTGTAATTTTTGAAGAGGATGATGAGAAGAACATTTCATCCTATGGAAAAAACTTGTTTTACGCGCGAATCATCCCTTATCGCGGCGCCTGGGTGGAGTTTGAGTTTGATTTAAACAACGCCATTTTCGTTCGCATCGACAAAAAAAGAAAATTCCCGGCCACCACACTTTTGCGTGCAGCTGGAATTGAAACGAATGCTCAGATACTCGAGCTCTTTTACAACATAGAAACACTGCCTGTTGAAGGCGGGAACTTGGCCGGAAGAATTTTGGCCGATGACGTGGTTGAAGCGGATACCGGAGAAGTCCTTCTTGAGGCGAACACGGAAATTTCCAAAGAGGCCGCTTTGAGATTCCAAGAGAAGAAAATCAAATCTGTCAAAGTGATTGTGACTGATCCCGCGCTTAACGATATCGCTATTCGCAACACCTTGCTTAAGGATCCCGTTCGAAGTCGCAAAGAAGCCATTCATACCATCTACCGTGTGGTCCGCTCTCAGGAATTTATTGTTCCTGAACAAGCTGAAAATTATCTTGATACTCTTTTGTTTAAATCGATCCGTCACTATGATTTCACCAAAGTCGGACGATTTAAAATCAACCGAAAATTGCTTCCGCTTTACTCGACCCTTCTTAAGAAGAAAGGTTTCGGGTTTGAAATTCCATCTGAACGTCGTCGAACTTTGAGCTTGGAAGATATTATTGTCACTCTCCAATATCTCATCGCACTTAACAATGGATTAACCACCATTGATGTCGGCAATGAAAAAATTAAAGTGGAAATTGACGACATTGATCACTTGGGGAATCGTCGTGTGAGAGGTGTCGGAGAATTGCTTGAAAATCAAATTCGGATGGGGTTGGCTCAAATGTCGCGTATGGCGAGAGATCGAATGAATCTTCAAGATGAACCCAACCCGACCCCAAGATCCGTTTTAAACACCGCGCCTGTTGCTGCTTCAGTTCGCAAGTTCTTTGGATCAAGCCAACTGTCGCAATTCATGGATCAAACCAACCCTCTTTCCGAGTTAACACACAAACGGCGCATGTCAGCTCTTGGCCCGGGTGGTTTGCATAGAAAACGCGCTGGATTTGAAGTCCGCGACGTTCATCACACCCATTATGGCCGAATTTGCCCAATCGAAACCCCTGAAGGTCCAAACATTGGATTGATTACGTCTTTGGCGTGTTTCGCCAGAATCAATCAATATGGGCTTATAGAATCGCCTTATCGCGCCGTTAAAAAAGGTGAGGTTTCAAGCGAAGTTGAATATTTAACAGCCGACAAAGAAGACGACTACACTGTTGCTCAAGCCAATTCTGTCATAGACAAAAATGGAAAATTTCAGAGTGAAGCGGTGGCTTGTCGATTCCGAGGCGATTTTCCTCAGAAGAACCCGAATGACATTAATTTCATGGATATTTCTCCTGCTCAGGTGGTGTCCATCTCGACTGCACTCATTCCATTTCTTGAACATGATGATGCCAACCGCGCGCTTATGGGATCTAACATGCAACGCCAAGCGGTCCCCTTGTTGGTGCCAGAAGCCCCCTTTGTTGCCACTGGTATTGAAGCGGCCGTGGCGCAAGATTCAGGGGCGGCTTTAACCGCCAAACGTTCAGGCCTTGTGACATCAGTGTGGAGTGATCAAGTCGCCATCTATACGGATGATGGTGAGGTTGATATTTACCGTTTACGCAAATACGCAAGATCCAACCAAGATACCTGTGTAAACCAAATTCCATTCGTGAAAGTGGGAGACCGTGTAAAAAAAGGCGATGTCGTTTGTGATGGCCCTTCTACCGATCAGGGCGAGTTGGCTCTTGGAAAAAATTTGGTCGTGGCTTTTATGCCTTGGGAAGGGTACAACTTTGAAGACGCCATTCTTCTCAATGAAAAATTGGTTCGAGATGATCTTTTTACTTCTATACACATCTCTGAATTTCAAATTGAAGCGCGCGACACTAAGTTGGGCGCTGAAGAAATTACGCGAGATATTCCAAATGTGGGAGCCGATGCACTTATTAATTTGGATGAGAACGGAATTATCCGTCCCGGCGCTGAAGTAGGTCCCGGAGATATTCTCGTTGGAAAAGTGGCTCCCAAGGGCGAACAGCAAATCACTCCGGAAGAGAGATTGTTGAAAGTTATTTTTGGAAAAAAAGCCGAAGATGTGATGGACGCCTCGTTGCGTGTGCCCCCCGGTATTCGGGGAAAAGTAATTTCAACACGTTCCTTTATTCGTAAAGAAAAGTTGAGCAAAAAAGAAGAAAACAAACGGATGAAGGACATCGAAACCGAATTGGAAGATAAGCTTGAGTGGATTCGAACTCAGAAAAAAGAACGCTTCGCGCGTATTGAACAAGATCTTGAAGACAAAACAATTACTTCGAAGCAGGCTTCTGATCTTAAGGAAACCGCCAAGGCCCTCGCTCAAAAACTCGAATCAGAAGCGAGGTTTGAGGCCGCTCGACTCAAAGAAAATTTAAAGAATGGAGATGATCTTCCTGTCACTGTTAACCGAGTTGTTAAGGTGTTCATAGGCATGAAACGAAAAGTTCAGGTGGGAGATAAATTGGCCGGTCGTCACGGAAATAAGGGTGTGGTGGCTCGGGTTATGCCTCCTCAAGACATGCCTTATATGGCCGACGGAACCCCTGTGGATGTGGTTCTTTCGCCTCTTGGCGTTCCTTCGCGTATGAACGTGGGGCAGTTGTTAGAAGTGATGTTGGGATGGGCGGGTAAAACACTCAACACGCAAATGATTACGCCCGTCTTCGATGGAGCCAAGGAAGAACAAATCATAGATTCGATACGTTTGGCAAAGGATCATCTTCGAAAAAGCGGCGTTCGAGAGGACTTCCTCCCCGGCGACTATTGCGATATGACACTTTATGATGGTCGAACTGGCGAAGCATTTAGTGAAAAGGTCACTGTCGGTGTGATGTACATGCTCAAACTGGCGCACATGGTAGAAGACAAAATCCATGCCCGTTCAACGGGTCCCTACTCCCTCATCACACGGCAGCCATTGGGAGGAAAAGCTCAGTTCGGTGGCCAACGGTTTGGAGAAATGGAAGTTTGGGCCATTGAAGGATACGGAGCTTCTCACATCCTGCAGGAGTTTTTGACCGTTAAATCCGATGACGCCAACGGACGAACCAAAATGTATGAGGCCATCATCCGAGGAGAGTCCGTCACAGAACCCGGCATTCCCGAATCGTTTAAGGTGTTGGTGCGAGAGTTGCAGTCGCTGGGTGTGAACGTTGAACTCTTGAGACAAAAGGATGGAACGTCAATTCAAGCCTTGGATTTAACAGATGAAACCCAAAAAGAACCGGAGACCTCTATATCCGGAGTTGCGAAGGAGATGGAATAAACCATGGACGCCATGATCATCGATAAAAAGAAAGATCTTCCTCGGGCAGGAAAGAAAAAAGGTGTCCCGAGCGTTAACTTTAGCGACTTTGATTCCATTCGTGTTTCGGTAGCAAGTCCTTCTGAAATTCGCTCTTGGTCTCATGGAGAAGTTCGAAAACCAGAAACCATTAACTATCGAACTTTTAAACCAGAAAGAGACGGTCTTTTCTGTGAACGAATTTTCGGACCAGTTCGTGACTGGGAATGTGCTTGTGGAAAATATAAGTACATTAAATATAAAGGCACCGTCTGCGATCGTTGCGGCGTCGAAGTTACAGAAGCCAAGGTTCGCCGAGAGAGAATGGGATCCATTGAGCTTGCTGTTCCGGTGGCTCATGTTTGGTACCTCAGAAAGGCCCCCTCTCGAATTGGAAGTCTCCTCGGTATTCGCCTCACCGATCTAGAGAAAATTGTTTATTACGCGCGCTTTGTTGTTCTCGAAGATATTAAAACAGATGATGGAAAAGTCAAATTTGCCGCTCGTACGTTACTGACAGACGAGGAATATCACAAAATTCTTCAAGAGTATGGCGACAAAGTTAAAGTTGGGATTGGTGCCGATGCCATTCGTCAATTACTTGAGAAAATTGATCTTCCTGCGGAAGTTAAATTTATCCGTGAACGGTTCAAAAATATTGAATCTGAAGCTGAAAGAAACAAATTAATTAAACGCCTGCGAATCGTCGAAGGGTTTATGCACTCGAAGAGCCGTCCTGAATGGATGGTCCTCACTGTGTTGCCAGTTATTCCTCCGGATTTGCGTCCGCTCGTTCCCCTCGAAGGGGGCCGTTTTGCCACCTCTGACTTAAATGACTTGTATCGTCGCATTATCAACCGCAACAACAGACTTAAGCATATCGAATCATTGCGCGCGCCAGAAGTCATGATTCACAATGAAAAACGTTTATTGCAAGAAGCTGTGGATGCGCTCATTGAAAATGGGGCCAGAGGAAAAGTGGTGGTTGGAGCGGGAGGCCGTCCGCTTAAATCACTTTCCGATATTCTTAAAGGAAAACAAGGAAGGTTCCGTCAGAATTTGCTCGGAAAGCGAGTCGATTATTCTGGCCGCTCTGTTATTGTGGTTGGTCCGTATCTCAAAATGCATCAGTGCGGACTTCCAAAAGAAATGGCGCTTGAGCTTTTTAAACCCTTTATTATCCGTGAGTTGATGAAACGGGAAAATATCACTCTTAAGGCAGCCAAGCGGATGTTGGAAAGAGTCAAGCCTGAAATCTGGGATATTTTGGAGCAAGTAACCAAAGATCTTCCGATTCTTTTAAATCGCGCTCCCACTTTGCACCGATTGGGCGTCCAAGCTTTCATGCCCGTCCTTATTGAAGGGAAAGCCATTCAGTTGCATCCGCTGACTTGTGCGGCATTTAACGCTGACTTTGATGGTGACCAAATGGCCGTTCACGTTCCTTTGTCGATTGAAGCTCAATTGGAAGCCAAGTTGTTGATGTTGGCATCCAACAATATTCTTTCACCGGCCTCTGGCAAACCCATCGCGGTTCCATCACAAGACATGATTCTTGGTATCGCCTTTATGACCAAAATGAAACGAGGGGTTAAGGGGGAGGGGCATTATTTCAGCTCTCGTGAAGAAGTGACCTCGGCTTTCCAGAATGGAACCATTTCCTTGCATGCCCGCATCAAAGTGGCTGGAATCAACAAGCTGGTTGAAGACAATCTTTCTCCCGAAGATCAACGCAACCCGGAAAAATGGACTTCTTGGACCACTGTCGGACGAATCCTCTTCAATGATGTTGTTCCTCCCGAATTGGGTTATATTGATGTGAACATCACCAAAAAAGAAATTTCGAAACTCGTGGACAGATGTTACCGCGAACTTGGAGCTTACCGCACTTCTAATTTCTTGGACCAAATCAAAAAATTGGGATATACCTATGCGACCAAGGCAGGATTGTCTATTTCGGTTCAGGACTTCCATATCCCTTCACAGAAAACAGAATTGGTGAACAAGGCGTTTGCGCAAGCCAAGGAAATTGCCAAGCAAGCGAAGATGGGTATTATTACCGATTCTGAGCGGTACAATAAAATTATTGACCTTTGGACACATGTGACCGACTCCATTGCAGACCACATGTTTGATCAGATGCAACAACAAGAAGCCGCCACGCTTAAAGAAGGGCAGAAAAAATTCAATCCTGTCTTTTTGATGGCCGATTCTGGCGCGCGCGGCAGTCGTCAGCAAATCCGCCAATTGGGTGGTATGCGTGGATTGATGCAAAAACCCCAAAAGAAACTAACAGGTGCGGTAGGTGAAATTATTGAAAATCCCGTAATCGCGAATTTTCGCGAAGGTCTTTCGGTTCTTGAGTACTTTATTTCAACCCACGGAGGTCGAAAAGGTTTGGCCGACACCGCTCTTAAAACTGCCGATGCCGGATATTTAACACGCCGTCTCGTTGATGTGGGGCATGATATTGTCGTTACCGAAGAAGATTGCAAAACCATAAATGGTGTTTCTGTGGGAACTCTCCAATCGGGCGAAGATGTCATTGAAACACTTGAGGAACGCGTGTTGGGCCGTGTGGCGCTCGATAATATTGTTGATCCTCTGACTGATGAAGTCATTATCAAATCTAATGAGATGATCTCGGATGAACAAGCCAAGAAACTTACCAAGTCCGGAATTGATCGGTTGCGAATTCGGTCTGTATTGACTTGCGAAGCCAAACACGCCGTGTGCACCAAATGCTATGGCTTGAATTTGGCCACAGGAAGAATGGTGGAAGTGGGAGAAGCTGTGGGTATTATCGCGGCTCAATCGATTGGGGAACCTGGAACGCAGCTAACACTGCGAACCTTCCATATCGGTGGAACAGCCAGCCGCGTTATTCAAAAATCACAGGTGTTGGCAAAAGAAAGTGGCGGAGTTCGTTTCCATGGCGTTCGAACTTTGACCAACCGTGAA
Organism: Elusimicrobiota bacterium; assembly: GCA_022072025.1. Taxonomy (NCBI): domain Bacteria; kingdom Pseudomonadati; phylum Elusimicrobiota; species Elusimicrobiota bacterium. Next base: position 126,502 of record JAJVIP010000006.1, on the reverse strand, counting down.
GGCCAAGAGATTTGTGTGTCTCGTAATGGGTTTATTTCCATTCGCGAAACCGGTGGGAAAGAAAGATCCCATTATGAAGTTCGCTACGGCGCTCGCGTGAAAGTCTCGGAAAACAAACATGTTGAAAAAGGCGATTTGTTGGTCGAGTGGGACCCCTATTCTCTTCCAATTATCACTGAAGAAGAAGGAACCGTGAAACTTGAAGATGTCACCGAAGGTGTGACGCTGCATGAAGAGAAAAACAGAATTACGGGCTTGATTGAACGTAAAATTATTGAGCACCGCGTGGAAGCGCTTCATCCTCAGGTGGTTATTATTGGTAAATCTGGAAAGCCAGTGGCAACATTGCCTCTTCCCGTCGATACCAACTTGATCGTTCAAGATGGCGACAAGGTTCGCCAGGGCGATATCGTCGCTAAGATTCCACAAGAAATTTCCAAATCAAAGGACATCACAGGCGGTTTGCCTCGCGTTGCTGAATTGTTTGAAGCACGCAAACCCAAAACCCCAGCTGTTATTTCAGAAATTGAGGGAACGGTTAAATTGGCTTCGACTCCGAAAGGGGGTCTCAAAGTCATTGTGACCAACGAAGATACCGGTCTTCAACGGGATTACAATGTTCCTCAAGGAAAACATTTGGTTGTGTACGAAGGTGATCGCGTTGGAGTTGGAGAACCCATTGTAGACGGAGCTATCAATCCTCATGATATTTTGAAAGTCAAAGGAGCCAAAGAAGTTCAAGAGTTCCTCGTGAATGAAATTCAGGAAGTCTACCGTCTGCAAGGCGTTATCATTAACGACAAACACATTGAAATTATTGTTCGACGAATGTTGTCGAATGTGGTCATCACCAAGTCAGGGGCCACTGATTTCTTGGCCGGTGAAATAGTGCCTCGATCGAGATTCATTCTCGCCAATAAAGGCGTGAAGAGGGGAGAACAAGCAGAAGCCCAGCCAGTACTGTTGGGTATCACCAAAGCATCATTGGCGTCTGAATCGTTCATCTCTGCCGCCAGTTTCCAAGAAACCACACGCGTGCTTGTTGAAGCTGCAACCACGGGCGCTGTGGATGATCTCTTGGGTCTAAAAGAAAACGTCATTATCGGTCATTTGATTCCGGCAGGAACCGGTTTCTATGAACGCAGATTAATCGAAGAGTCGGAGAAGAAATAACATGCCAACAACAAGTCAACTTATTCGCGGTATCCGCGAGGCTCAAACCAGCAAAACAAAATCGCCTGCCTTGGAAAACTGTCCTCAGCGTCGCGGTGTTTGCACTCAAGTAAAAACCACCACACCCAAGAAACCCAATTCAGCGCTTCGTAAAATCGCACGGGTTAAGTTGACAACCGGCGTGGAAGTAACGGCCTATATCCCTGGGGTGGGGCATAATCTTCAGGAGCACTCCATCGTTATGATCCGTGGAGGCCGTGTTAAAGATCTTCCCGGCGTTCGATACCACATTATTAGAGGTGTGCTTGACTCATCTGGAGTAACTGACCGAAAACAAGGGCGTTCCAAATACGGAGCCAAGAGACCCAAAGCCAAGGAGACGAAGTAAAATGCCACGAAAAGATTTAAAAGCCAAAGACCGCCGTCCAGGACCTGGTCCTGATCCAATCTATAAATCTGTTTTAATTTCTCAGATGATCAACAAGATCATTGAAGGTGGAAAAAAGTCAACCGCAGAACGAATCATTTACGGAGCACTTGAACGGATTAAAGGAAAATCGAGTGAAGACCCACTCGCAACCTTCAATCGTGCGATTGAAAATGTTCGTCCTCTCTTGGAAGTCAGAGCTCGTCGGGTGGGCGGAGCCACCTATCAGGTTCCCTCTGAAGTGAAACCAGAGCGCAGTATCGCTTTGGCCATGCGTTGGATTCTCACTTTCAGCCGCTCAAAAACCGGCAAGCCAATGAAAGAACGATTGGCGGAGGAAATTTTGGCAGCCAGCAAAAAAGAAGGACTTTCAATTAAAAAGCGTGAAGACACCCACAAAATGGCTGAAGCTAATAAGGCTTTTGCTCACTATCGCTGGTAAATTCCATGGCCAAAGAACCAGACAAGTCCCTCATTAGAAACATCGGCATTATTGCTCACATTGATGCCGGAAAAACCACCACCACCGAACGTATTCTGTATTACACGGGACGAATCTATAAGATCGGCGAAGTCCATGAGGGAAACACCGTCATGGACTGGATGGAACAGGAGCGGGAACGAGGAATCACCATTACCTCCGCCGCCACCCATTGCACCTGGAAAGAATGCGCCTATAACATTATTGATACTCCTGGCCATATTGACTTTACGGCCGAGGTGCAAAGATCACTGCGCGTTTTGGATGGCGCTGTGGTTTTGCTCGACGGTTCACAAGGCGTTGAACCTCAGTCAGAAACAGTTTGGCGTCAGGCCACCGAGTATAAAGTGCCCCGACTTGTGTTCGCCAACAAAATGGACAAGTTGGGCGCTGATTTTTACATGTGCTTGAATTCACTTCATGAAAAATTAGGAGCGAATGCTGTTCCCATTCAGTTACCAATTGGGATTGAGTCTAGTTTTAAAGGTTTGATTGATTTGGTTCGAATGAAGGCCCTGATATGGTCAGGAGAAGAATTGGGGGCAAAATTTGATGAGGTTGAAATTCCGGAAGATATGGTTGAACAAGCCAAGAAATACCGTGAAGGCCTCATCGAAAAGTTGGCTGATTACGATGATGAATTGGCCCATAAATATCTGGACGGAAAAGAAATCTCTGTCGATGAAATTAACAAAGTCATTCGGAAAGCCACCATCACGGGAACATTCTTTCCATTCCTCTGCGGAACCTCTTTTAAAAATAAGGGGGTGCAACCTCTTTTGGATGCGGTGAACATGTATTTGCCTTCTCCGGTTGAATCAACGACACTTCATGGGGCAGATCCGGATACAGGCGAACCCATGACACGCCAAAAAACAGACAATGAACCATTGACGGCATTGGCATTTAAAATTCAAACAGATCCACACGTTGGAAAACTTACGTTTGTTCGAGTGTACTCGGGCAAGTTGCAAGGGGGCACGCAGGTCTATAATGCCACCACGAAAATGAGAGAAAGAATCGGACGCATCTTGCGTATGCATGCGGATAAACGAGAAGAAGTTCAGGAAATAACAGCCGGCAACATTGGAGCTGTGATTGGCTTGAAAGGAGTGACCACAGGTCAAACTCTTTCTGACGAATCCAAGCCGATGGTCATTGAGCCGCCAAAGTTTCCTGAACCAGTCATCTCTTTGGCCATTGAACCCAAATCACAGGCAGATCAAGAGAAGTTGGCCATCGCGCTCAATCGTTTGGCGGAAGAAGACCCCACATTTAAAATTAGAACCGATCAAGAAACGGGACAAACCATTATTTCAGGAATGGGAGAACTTCATTTGGAAATTTTGGTGGATCGTATGAAACGTGAATTTAATGTGGTGGCCAATATTGGTAAACCTCAAGTTGCCTACCGCGAAACCATTCGGAAGAAGGTGGAGCAAGAAGGCAAATACATCAAGCAATCAGGTGGCCGGGGTAACTATGGCCACGTTTGGATAAATGTGGAGCCCAATCAAACCGGTAAAGGCTATGAATTTGTCGATAAGATCAAGGGGGGGCGTATTCCAAAAGAATATATTCCCTCAGTTCAGAAGGGGCTTATCAATGCGCTTGACTCAGGTGTGATGGCAGGTTATCCCGTGGTTGATATCATTGTGACCTTGTTTGACGGAAGTTTCCACGAAGTGGACTCAAACGATATGGCTTTCCAAATTGCCGCTTCCATGGCCTTTAAAGAAGGATGCAAAAAAGCCAGCCCTGTCCTTCTTGAGCCCATTATGAAAATCGATGTTGTAACCCCAAAAGATTATATGGGGGATGTCATTGGCGACTTAAACCGTCGTCGTGGCCGTATTGAACAAGTTGAAGATAAGGGTGTGATTCAATACATTCACGGATTTGTCCCCTTGAGTGAAATGTTCGGTTATGCCACCACCATTCGTTCGCTTTCTCAGGGTCGGGCCTCCTATTCAATGGAGCCCAGTCATTATGAAGAAGTGCCGCGCAACCTCGCTGAAGAGCTGGTTGCTACGGCCAAAGCTTAAAGGAATTCAGCAGGAGAACTTATGTCAGATAGAGCCGCAGCAAGCTTAGATATGCAAAGAATTCGCATCAAATTGCGGGGGTATGATTACCGGATGTTGGATGATTCCCTCGCGAAAATCGTGGATACGGTCCAACGAACGGGAGCCAATTTGTCTGGGCCGGTCCTCTTGCCAACCACCATCAAAAAATATACAGTGCTGCGCTCCCCCCACACCGATAAAAAATCCCGAGAGCAATTTGAAATGAGGATTCATAAACGTTTGGTGGACATTGTTGAGCCAACGGCGCGTACCGTCGAGGAACTGCGCAAGTTAGATTTGCCGGCAGGAGTGGATGTGTCAATCCAACTTCCAAGAATTGATTTTTAAAAAAGAGAATAATTTATTTTTATGGGACAAGAAGCGAAAATGACAAATGAACAACCTGTGAGCGATAGTTCTGCTCCACAAGTGGAAACAGCTCCGCTCAAGGGTATCGTTGGAACCAAGATTGGGATGACAAGAATTTTTCTTGAGAATTCCGATATGGTCCCTGTGACTGTTATTTCCACCGAAGGAAATATTGTTACCCAAATTAAAACAAAAGAAAAAGATGGGTACAGTGCAGTGCAAGTTGGTTATGGTGATGTGGCAGAAAAGAAATTAAGCAAAGCTGAGGCTCAACATTTGTCCAAAAAAGGACTCCCGCTTAAGCGATGGTTACGTGAATTCCACGTGAGCGATTCAGGTGCATTTAAAGTGGGGCAACCTGTTCCCGCCAACGTTTTTTCGAAAGGAGAAATGGTCCAGGTTTCTGGTCTGACACGGGGGAAGGGTTACGCTGGAGTTATGAAACGGCATGGATTCGCGGGTCTTCCGCACAGCCATGGAAATGGTGAATACCGGCGCCATCCTGGTTCGAATGGTGCCCAAGGGCCGCAACATGTCCTTCCCGGAACAAGGAAACCCGGTCGGATGGGACACGTTTGGTCGACTGTCCCAAAAATTGAAATTGTTGATGTTGACACTGAAAAGAATTTGATACTTCTCCGAGGGTCCGTTCCAGGGCCCAACGGGAATTTCGTTGTGCTTAAGCCTACGAGCCGCGCGGTTAAGATTTCATCCCAACCCAAGCAGCAAGCGAAGCCGAAAGCCAAAAAGTAAGTCGGCGCCACCCAAAACAAGTTGAGTAAATAATATATGGAACTTAAAGTTATTGATAATTCAGGTAAGGAATCAGGCAACGTCACTTTTGACGAGGCTTTGGTTGCTACAAAAACATCGCCAGCGCTTCTCCATGAAGTGGTGGTCGCCTACCAAGCTGGTTTAAGGTCCGGAACCCATTCCGTTAAAACGCGAGCCATGGTATCGGGTGGAGGCTTAAAACCATGGAAACAGAAAGGGACGGGTAATGCTCGCGCTGGTTCAACTCGTTCACCCTTGTGGAGGAAAGGCGGAATTATATTTGGGCCCGTGAATCGAGACTATAGCCAAGATCTTCCAAAACAGAAAAAACAAATCGCCTTCAAAATGGCCCTCCGCGGACTCCTTCAGGACAACAGAATTCAAGTTGTTGATCCCATCAACCTCTCCGAAGTAAAAACAAAAAATGTAGCCACAGTTTATTCCAAATGGAAAGCACCCACGAACTCTTTCTTGTTGGTTGAAAAAATCGATCCTGCTTTCGATCGGGCTTCTAGAAATATTTCTCATGTGCAGGTCACGGACGTGGCCTCATTTAACACCTATGATTGTTTGCGCGCGAGGCGCGTGTTTATAACAAAAGCGGGTCTTGAGAAGTTGGTCGCTCGCGTACAGGGAAAAACGGAAAAATCCAATGTCAATTAATATCCTACGTCGTCCTCTGGTTACAGAAAAATCCACCCGAATTCGAGAGAAAAATGGGTACGTGATTGAGGTGGATCCTTCAGCCAGCAAGGGGCAAATTCGCTCAGCGATCGAATCACGGTTTAAAGTCAACGTTCTCAGTATAAAAACCACAAAGATCGTTGGGAAATTCAGGCGGAGAACAGGCCCTGTGGGTGGGTATCAACCCGATCGCAAAAAGGCAATTATTCAAGTTAAACAGGGACAACAGATCAACTGGGAAGAGGTGGCATAAACATGGCCTTGAAGACATTTAAACCCTATACCCCTTCTCGCCGAAGCATGAGCGTTGAAGATTTTTCGTGGCTTTCAAAAAAAGCTCCGGAAAAGAAGCTTTTAAGAGCGCTGCCCAAAACGGGGGGGCGTAACAACACTGGTCAAATTATGGTTCGCCATATTGGCGGGCGTCATCAAAGACGTTATCGTTTGATCGATTTTAAAAGAGATAATTGGGGTGTTCCTGGCCGTGTTGTGTCAGTGGAGTATGACCCCAATCGAACTTCGCGCATTGCGCTAGTTTATTTTTCAAACGGTGATAAACGCTACATCATTCACGCTGAAGGCCTAAAAGTAAATGATCGCGTTATGTCAGGTCCTGAGGCAGAAATTAAAATTGGAAATGCCCTTCCTTTGTCGGCCATGCCGGAAGGGTCAGTGATCCACAATATTGAGCTTGTTCCCGGTAAAGGTGGACAAATTGTGCGTTCAGCTGGTGGAGCTGCGCAATTGATGGCCAAAGAGAGAGAGTTTTGTCAGGTTCGCCTTCCTTCAGGGGAGATTCGTTTGATTCCTTCCAGTTGTACAGCCACGATTGGGCAGGTTGGTAATTTGGAGCATGAAAATTTGTCATTGGGAAATGCGGGGCGTTCACGTCATCGAGGCATTCGCCCCACTGTTCGCGGAACTGCTATGAATTCAGTGGACCATCCGCACGGAGGAGGACGGGGTCGATCGAAAGGAAACAATCAGCCCAGATCTCCTTGGAATCAGCCTGCCAAAGGTTATAAGACGAGAACCAGGCATCAAACGGATTGGTTGATTGTTCGTGATCGCCGTGCCAGCAAAGCCGTTGTTTCAGCAGCATGATCATATTCAACGGAAAGCATGATGAGAGCCAAGAATTTTCAATTATTTTAATGAGAGGTGATTTTAGGTGAGTCGTTCAACAAAAAAAGGACCGTACATTGACGAAAGATTGCTCGAAAAAATTCGAGCAACCAAAGAAAAAGGGGACAAGAGGGTCATCAATACGTGGGCCCGTAATTCTGATATCTCTCCGGATTTTGTCGGTGTCACTATCGGAATTCATAATGGACGAAAATTTCATCCAGTGTTTATTACGGACCAGATGGTAGGGCACAAATTGGGTGAATTTGCGCCGACACGCTTCTTTAAGGGCCATGGAGCTGCCCATACAAAAGAAGCCACCGCAACAACCTAAACTGGGAATATTTATGGAAGCTACAGCAATTGCAAGACATCAACGTTTCTCGCCTCGGAAGGTAGGTCAGGTTTTGGGGCTTATACGGGGAAAATCCGTGGCCAAGGCCTATAACATATTGCCCACGGTCCCGCGTGCCGCCGGAATTATGGTTTTTAAAACTTTAAAAAGCGCATTTTCTAATTCAGGGGCTCAAGACCCCAATGCCATGTATGTGAAAGCCGCATGGGTGGACAATGGGCCCGTATTGAAGAGAGTTCGCCCCATGGCCATGGGTGCGCGCGGAATTTATAAACGGAAAACTTGTCACGTGACCATCAAGGTGACGGATCAAAAACCGGTTAAAAAATAAGGGGACAACAGAGTGGGTAATAAGATTTCACCAAAGGCTTTGCGAGTCGGTTATATCCAAGATTGGGAATCTCGATGGTATTCTCCGAAAGATATGCCTGATTTGATCGAAGAAGATTTCAGGATTAGAAAATTTCTCAAAGACAGATTTCGTATGGCGGCTCTCTCCAAAGTAACCATTGAAAGAACCGGCAAATATATTCGGGTGAATCTTCATACCGCGCGTCCGGGCGTTATTATCGGGAAAAAAGGGGCCGATATCGAAGAACTTAAAAAACAAGTTCAAGATATGACTTCATCAGAGGCCACCATCAATGTGGTGGAGATTAAACGTCCTGAACTGGATGCCCAATTGGTGGCCGAAAGCGTGGCTTTTCAGCTTGAAAAACAAATTGCTTTTCGACGTGCAATGAAGCGTGCTGTTGAGAGAACCATGCAAGCGGGCGCAGGTGGCATAAAACTAATGGTGGCGGGACGATTGGGCGGAGCTGAAATTGCGCGAACCGAATGGACCATGGAAGGGCGGGTGCCTTTGCACACCTTCCGAGCGGATATTGATTATGGATTTACCGAAGCTCATATCACCATGGGACGCATTGGCGTCAAGTGTTGGATTTTCAAAAAAGAATTTTTCCTTAAATCAGAAGCCGATTTAATTAAAGAAGTTGACGTGAAGCCTTTGGCCGCTTTATCCACTGTTGGAGAAACTCCGGTGGTTGAATCTGAGGTTACGCCTCAAGTTGCGGAAGAGACTCCCATAGAGGAGAAATAATTTATGTTGATGCCATCACGTGTCAAATATAGAAAACAGCACCGCGGGCGTCTTGCGGGCACAGCCCACAAAGGGGCGACTTTGGCTTTTGGAGAGTTTGGTCTTCAGGCTCTCGGTAATAAATGGATTACAGCTCGGCAGATTGAAGCAGCACGTGTGGCTTTATCACGCTACACCAAGAAGGGCGGAAAGATGTGGGTTCGCATTTTTCCCGATAAACCCATTTCTCAAAAACCCGCTGAAACACGAATGGGAAAAGGAAAAGGAGATCCTGCCTTTTGGGTGGCCGTGGTGAAAAGAGGACGTATTTTATTTGAGATGGAAGGGATAACGCCCGCAGAAGCGAAACAAGCCATGAAAGTGGCTTCGGATAAGTTGCCCATCAAGTGTCAATATATTGAGCGCACTGGCGTCTAACGGGAGTGGGAGATTTATAATTTATGGCAAAAGAAAAAAAAATTGATTACAAACAAGCAAGCGAAGGAGAGCTTCAGCAACGACTTCAGAAATCTCAGGAAGAGCTGTTTAAACTACGATTTCGCGCCGCGTCTGCTCCATTGAAAAATACCATGTCGATTCGCAAAGTCAGACGTGAAGTGGCTCGCGTTCATACTTATATGAGTCAAAGGAGAAACAACCCATGACAGTTGAAACACGTTCGAACCGCAAGGTTTTAGAAGGTTGGGTTGTCTCTGATAAGATGGATAAGACCCGTGTCGTTGAAGTTCGCTGGTCCAAACGGGATCCACAATATGAAAAAATCCGAAACCTCACAACCAAAGTTTATGCTCATGATGAGAAAAACGAATCTCATTCTGGTGATCGGGTGCGAGTTGCTGAAACTCGTCCAATGTCATCAAAAAAACGTTGGCGTATCACGGATATTCTTAACAAGGCTACGGTGAAACTCCAATGATTCAACAACAAACTTATTTGACTGTTGCTGATAACTCCGGCGCTCGGGAGTTGATGGTTATTCACGTATCCGGATCTTCCGGTCGTCGATATGCTGCTATTGGCGACAAAGTCGTTTGTGCCGTTAAAGTGGCTTTGCCAGGTGCCACGATTAAAAAAGGCGACGTTGTTAAGGCGGTCGTGGTTCGTCAAAGAAAGGAATCCCGTCGGGCAGATGGCAGTTACATTCGATTTGATGACAACGCGGGAGTGGTTATCAACGATGAAAATGAACCGCGTGGCACGCGTATTTTTGGCCCAATTGCCCGTGAATTACGTGAAAAAAACTTTTTAAAAATTATTTCGCTCGCCCCTGAGGTTCTTTAATCATGAAGAATGTTCGCAAATACGACAAGGTAAAAATTCTTTGGGGAAAAGATAAGGGAAAAGAAGGGGAAGTCATTAAGGTGGAGCCTTCCAAGGGACGAGTTCTTGTTGCCAAAATTAATTTGGCCAAGCGTCATACTCGTCCTCAAGGCCAAGGACAAACGGGCGGTATTAAAGACAAAGAGATGTTTTTGCCGGTTGGCAAAGTGATGTTGATTGATCCGGACACCAAAAAACCCACGCGTCCGAAATTCGATCGATTGTCGGATGGAACAAAGATTCGCTTGTGTCGGGCAACGGGCACTGTTATTCCCGAGCCCAAAAAGCGATAAATTTTAGGAGATAATGACGGTGAGTTCGGAAAAAAATCAAACAAAATATATCCCCAGGCTCAAATCGGCTTTTGGATCCGCGGGAGTCAAAATTCTTCAGGAGCGTCTTGGGAAGGAGAATATTAATGCGGTCCCAAAACTACAAAAGATCGTGTTGAATATTGGAGTGTCCGCCGCGCGTGAAAACATCAAAGCATTGGATATTGCCAACGATGAATTGGCGCAAATCACAGGACAGAAACCCAGTGTTCGAAAGTCCAAAAATTCAATTTCAGCTTTTAAACTTCGCGAAGGAATGCCCATTGGCGTTTGTGTGACGCTTCGAGGGGCGCGTATGTACGAATTCCTGGACCGATTCATATCAATTGCGGTTCCTCGTATACGAGACTTTCGTGGATTAAGCCCTACGGCTTTTGATGGGGGCGGAAATTATAATTTGGGAATTAAGGAACAGTACATTTTCCCGGAAGTTAATGTGGAAAAATCAGACGCTCCTCGGGGAATGAACATCACCTTTGTTACGTCGGCGAACACCGATAAAGAAGCCTTTGAGCTTCTTCATGTGTTGGGTTTGCCATTTGCCAAAAAAGAAAAAACTTTGCAGCAAAAAGTACAGGAGAACTAAACCATGGCTACATACGCCTGGATGGCGAAAATGCGCAAGCCGCAAAAATTTGCCACGAGATTCCGTAATCGGTGTCGCCTTTGTGGACGAGCCCGAAGTTTCTACCGTGATTTTGGCCTTTGTCGAATTTGTTTCAGAAATTTAGCGCACAAGGCGCAAATTCCAGGTGTTGTTAAGTCAAGCTGGTAGTTAAAAAGTAAGGAGAAGAATTTAGATGGATCCCATTGCAAACATGTTGACTCAGATCTCCAATGCCAACCACAAGTTCAAAGAAACTTTGGACATGCCGGCATCGAAGATTAAAACCGAAATTGCTCGAGTTTTGAAAGAAGAAGGATATATCAGCAATTACCGGGTGTCTCAAGATAAACATGTCAACACAATTCGCGTGACCATGAAATATTCACCTCAAAAAGAACGGGTGATCCAGGGGGTTAAACGTGTGTCATCCCCAGGTTTGCGTGTATATAGAAAATGGACAGAAATTCCCTCTATTCAAAACGGACTCGGAACTGTGATTTTGTCGACATCAAAAGGAATTTTGTCAGGGCAAAAAGCCAAGGAGAAAAAGCTGGGTGGAGAAGTTCTCTGCTACATCTGGTAAAAAAGATTTTATGAACGCCACTATTGCAACAGAACCTAAAAAAGAAGCGCCTCTCTCCCGATTGGGACGAAAACCCGTCGAAATTCCGCAAGGCGTTAAAGTTTCCGTTAGCGCTCAAACCATTCAAGCGGAAGGAACAAGAGGAAAGCTCTCATGGGTGATGCCGAATTTAATTACGGCCAAAGTAGAAGGCAGCCAAGTCAAGATTATGCCAACGATTAATACGAATCAGACGAAAGCTCTGCATGGATTATCAAGAAAATTGATTCTCAACATGGTTGAGGGCGTTACAAAGGGATTTCAGAAACGATTGATGGTTGAAGGAGTGGGTTTTCGTTCAGCTGTTGCGGGAAATAAACTAACTCTGACGCTCGGGTTTTCGCATCCGGTGGTCTTTGAAATCCCTGTCGGAATAAAAATTTTAATCGATCCCAAAGCTCCCAATCTTTTGGTCATTGAAGGTAATGATAAACAAATGGTTGGTCAAGTGGCTGCGCAAATTAGAGCCATTAAGAAACCTGAACCCTACAAAGGGACAGGAATCCGCTATGAAAATGAAGTGGTAAAACGCAAGGCGGGCAAGGCGGCAGCAGGTGCAGCTGGAGCGGGTGCAGGTGGCGGAGGTAAGAAGTAATGAGAATTCGATCTGAGAGATATCTATTTAGAAAGTTAAGGGTGCGCAATAAAATTAGAAATGTGGCGCATTTACCGCGGCTGTCAGTTTATCGAAGTTTGAAACACATCTACGCGCAAATTATTGATGATGCCCAAGGGAAAACGCTTGTGGCGGCTTCGTCTCGTGAAAAAGGAATCGGGGAAGGAAGTGGTGTGAAAGTTGCTACTTTGGTTGGATCTCGCTTGGGAGAAAAGGCCACTCAGAAAGGTATCAATCAGGTGGTGTTTGATCGAGGGGGACGTCCCTATCATGGTCGCGTAAAAGCTGTGGCGGAAGGGGCTCGTCAAGCCGGCCTAAAAATTTAAATAGAAGGAAGAATATGAATAAAATTGATTCGAGCAATCTAACATTAACCGAGACCGTCATAAAAATCGGTCGGGTCGCCAAAGTGGTCAAAGGTGGAAAACGATTTTCATTCAACGCGCTTGTGGTGGTTGGAGACGGGGCGGGACATGTGGGTGTGGGGCTCGGGAAAGCCAAAGAAGTCCAAGCAGCCATTAAAAAAGGAAATTCCCAAGCTTCGAAAGACATCGTGAAGATTTCTCTTTCCGGAACGACCATCCCTCACGCGACCACAGGAAATTTTGGGGCGGGTTCCATTTTGCTTAAACCAGCGGCTCCTGGAACTGGGGTTATCGCTGGCGGTTCAGCTCGAGCCGTTCTTGAAGCGGTGGGAGTCAAAGATGTGTTGACTAAATCCCTGGGAAGTCGGAATCATTTCAACGTTGTTTATGCGACTTTGGCGGGACTTAAAAAATTGAAGATGCCGGAAGAGATATCTAAATTGCGTGGAAAGACCGTTGAAGCCGATAGAAAATTTGTGTCTGAAGGAGAAACAGCCCATGCGACTGCATGATTTGAAGCCGGCGCCCGGATCTCGGAAACCTCGTCTCATTGTAGGTCGTGGCGAAGGAAGCACCATGGGACAAACAGCAGGGAAAGGCCAAAAAGGCCAAAGTAGTCGTTCCGGCGACACCATTATGAATGGGTTTGAAGGAGGGCAAACACCTCTTTTCCGCCGTATCCCAAAACGAGGATTCAACCATCCTTCCAAGATTTATTATGAACCCATCAATGTGATTGTTCTTGAGGAACGTTTTACAGCGGGCGATGAAGTCAATGGTGAAACACTTTTTAAAAAAGGCGTTATCAAAAATGCGACGGTTCCTTTTAAAATTTTGGGTATAGGTAAATTAACCAAATCTCTGAAAGTGACGGCCCATCGTTTCTCCAAATCCGCCGAAAAGGCCATCGCTTCTGTTGGTGGCAGTTTTAAAACAGTCGGCTAAAAAGTATTGATACATGATCCAATCGGTATTTGACCTTTTTAAAATCAAAGAGCTTCGCAAAAGAATATTGATTACTTTGGGTGTGATTGCTCTTTACCGATTGGGTGTGACGGTTCCCATCCCCGGTGTGAATCCTGATGCACTTGCGTATCTTTTCAAACAACAAGCCAACTCGCTGCTGGGATTTCTTGATGTTTTTTCAGGTGGAGCTTTGTCGCGCATGTCTATTTTTTCAATGGGGATCATGCCCTACATCAACGCGTCTATTATTATGAGCTTGCTTCAAGGCGCCCATGTTATTCCGTATCTGGATCATTTGGCCAAAGAAGGGGAAGCGGGAAGAAAGCGGCTCAATCAAATTACCCGGTATGCCACGGTGATCCTTGGTTTCATTCAATCTTTTGGTCTGACGCAACTCATCTCTCGTATGCCAGTCACGGGAGATTTGCCGGTGGTTGTAAACCCTGGACTTGCTTTTACATTGACCACAATGGTTACCCTTGTAACGGGGACAGTTTTTGTGATGTGGCTTGGAGAACAAATCACGGAATTTGGCGTGGGAAATGGAATTTCACTTATTATCTTTACGGGAATTGTTGAAACACTTCCTGCAGCTCTTTCAAATGTCAGTCGTGAAGTCTTTGAACTTCAGCAGCGAAGTCTTTTTGGCGCTGGGGCGCTCTTGGCTTTCTTATTGGTGATTACAGGGCTTGTTGTGTGGCTAGAGACTGGCCAACGTAAAATCCCAGTGCAATATGCCAAGCGGGTTGTGGGAAGAAAGATGATGGGAGGGCAAAGCACATTTCTGCCGCTTAAAGTGGATCAATCGGGTGTGATTGCGGTTATTTTCGCGGTTTCTTTGTTGTCTTTTCCTGTGACCATTGCTTCTTTTTCTCCACAAGCGGGTTGGGCCCAAAGAGTCAACGACCTTTTTAACCATAATTCTTGGGGATACAACTTGGTTTACGCGGCCCTGATTATTTTCTTTTGTTACTTTTATAACTCGGTGTCGTTTAATCCGAAGGATATAGCTGAAAATTTAAAAAAATGGGGTGGGTTTGTCCTTGGTATTCGACCGGGAGAACAGACGGCGCTCTATTTAGAAAAAGTCATGGAACGAATTACTTTAGGAGGAGCTTTGTCGGTGGCCGTTTTGGCCGTGTTGCCTTCTCTCATGCAGCAAAAATTTAATGTTCCGTTTTTCTTTGGGGGCACATCGATATTGATTGTTGTTGGCGTGGCCCTGGACACCGTCAGTCAATTGGAATCACATCTGATCATGCGGCATTATGAGGGGTTCAGCAAAACTGGACGCGTTGAAGGACGCGGTCGCGGCCGCTGGTATTCTGCTTGAACATTGTTTTTTTGGGCCCACCTGGCTCTGGAAAGGGGACACAGGCCAAAGGCGTGGCCGATAAATTTCGGTTAACTCATTTGTCAACAGGTGATGCCTTTCGAGAAGCTATTCAAAGTCAGACGGAATTGGGAAAAGAGATAAAAGGTTTTGTGGCCGCCGGGAAATTGGTCCCCGATGATTTGGTCTCAAGAGTTGTTTTTGAAAAAATTGGTTCTTTAAATAATGCGGGGTTTTTATTGGATGGATACCCACGCACGGTCGATCAAGCGAAGGCGTTAAACGGGTATGCTTTGAAAAAAAAATTTATTATCGATGCTGTGATTTTTTTCGATGTTGCTTTTTCAGAGTTGGTGAAACGTCTTTCTGCTCGACGACAGTGCCCGTCCTGTAAAGAGGTGTATAACCTGGTCAACAAACCACCGAAAGTGACAGGGGTTTGTGACAAATGTTCGGCAAAACTGATTCATCGGCCCGATGATCGCGCTGAGATTGTGGAAGAAAGGTTGAGTGTTTACACTCGGCAGACTGAGCCTGTTCTTGATTATTACAAAGAATTTTCCGGTTTTAAAAAGGTCAATGCGGCTCAGCCCATTGAGCAGGTTGCTAAAGACATCGAAGCAGCGCTCAAAAATTGAAGCAGTCATGGTTGGTGGTGTGGCAAGAAAGTCATCCGTTGAATTAAAAACCAAAGGTGAAATTGAGTTGATGCGGGTGGCGGGACGATTGGCGGGCCAAACCTTGCAAGAAGTGGCGAAAGCCATTCAGCCAGGGGTGACCACGAAAGATTTGGATCGAATTGCTGAAGCCACCATTCGTCAAAATGGTGGAAAACCAACATTTGTTGGATATCGCGGTTATCCGGCATCGTTATGTGTGTCGATTAACAATGAAGTGGTTCATGGGATTCCGAGCAACAGGAAGATTAAACCTGGCGATCTGGTCAGTATTGATGTGGCGGCTACCGTCGATGGATTCGTAGGCGATACAGCCATGACCGTCATAGTTCCGCCGGGCGCACCTGAAGCGGTAAAGTTGGTTCGGGTTACTGAACAGTCACTTTTTGCAGCCATAGAGTGCATGCGGCCTGGAATGAGGCTGGGAGATGTAGGGGCTGCGGTTCAAACAGTGGCCGAGTCGAATGGTTATGGAGTGGTTCGAGATTTTGTGGGCCACGGAATTGGGCGAAAGATGCATGAAGAGCCCGCGGTGGCCAATTACGGAAATCCTGGAAGCGGAATGCGCCTCGATCCTGGTTTGGTTTTGGCTGTCGAGCCAATGGTGACCATGGGTGGATGGCAAGTGCGGGTGCTGCCAGATGGTTGGACAGTGGTGACCGTGGATGGGTCTCTTGCCGCACATTTTGAGCACACGATAGCGGTGACGGAAAATGGACCGGAAATTTTGACACAGGTGGCGTAAAAGAAAAATGAGCAAAGAAGAAAAAATTGAAGTTGAAGGAACAATTTTAGAAGCGCTCCCCAACGCGATGTTTCGAGTGGAAATGGAGGGAGGGCACAAGATTCTTGCGCATATTTCAGGGAAAATGCGCATGCATTACATAAAGATTTTGCCGGGAGATAAGGTCAAAGTGGAATTGTCCCCTTATGATTTAACCCGCGGAAGAATTACATATCGAGCGAAATAAATTTAACGTCGGAGGATAAATTGAAAGTTAGAGCGTCAGTTAAAAAAATGTGTGACAAATGTAAGGTGGTCAGAAGGCATGGACGTGTTTATATCGTGTGTACCAATGCTCGTCACAAACAGCGTCAAGGTTAAGGAGAAATAATTTTATGGCCCGAGTAGCAGGTATCGATTTACCAAAAGCGAAACGCGTGGATATCGCGCTTCGTTACGTGTATGGGGTAGGCCCCGCTCGTTCTATCCAAATTTTGGAAGCCACAGGAATTGATGGGGCGACACGTGTTAAAGATTTAACCGAAGGAGATATTTCGAAAATCAACACTGAAATTACTCGGCAATTTCGCGTGGAAGGGGATTTGCGTCGAGAAGTTCAAGGCAACATTCGTCGCTTAATCGAAATTAATTCGTATAGAGGTTTTCGTCATCGGCGAAATCTCCCGGTTCACGGTCAACGAACCAAATCCAATGCGCGCACCAGGCGCGGTCGACGCAGAACAGTTGGTTCTGTCAAGCCGACTGAATAATCGGAGTCATAATTATGGAAGAAAAAAAACAGGACAATAAAGAAAAGAAAGCGGCAGCCAAACCGACTGAAGCAGCTGCTTCGGAAGCCAAGACAGCGGCAAAAGGAAAACCGGCAGATAAACCCGTTAAAAAGAAAAAAGTTCAACGGGATGTCAGTTTTGCGCGAGCCTATATTCAATGTTCTTTCAATAACACCATTGTCTCGATCACCGATGATCATGGAGGAGTTATCTCTTGGGCGTCAGCTGGAAGTTCTGGCTTCAAAGGAACAAAAAAAGGGACACCTTTTGCAGCACAAGTAACCGCTGAAAAGGCGGCGAACAAAGCCAAGGAAATGGGAGTTCGTCAAGTTATGGTGTTTGTGAGTGGCCCCGGATCAGGTCGTGAAACCGCCATTCGCGCGCTTCAAACCGTTGGATTTACAGTAAGTCTTATTCGAGATGTTACCCCGATTCCGCACAATGGGTGCAGACCACCCAAGCCGCGTCGCGTATAAAAGGAGAATTAAGTTGGCACGTTATATTGGAGCAGTATGCAAATTATGTCGGCGGGAGTCCGCGAAGCTTTTCTTAAAAGGGGAGCGTTGTTATAACAAATGTCCCATTGATAAACCGACCGGTGCGTTGGCACCGGGACAACATGGTAAACGGCGGTCCAAACCCACCGAATACGGTAAACGTTTGCGGGAAAAACAAAAGACCAAAAGAATTGCTGGACTGCTCGAAAGATCATTTCACTCCTATTTTGATCGGGCAACACAGGAACCTGGAAAGACCGGCGAAGCATTGCTTCGTTTTCTTGAAATTCGGCTTGATAATGTTGTTCGCCGACTGGGGTTTGCTTCCTCTATGGCGGCCGCTCGTCAGTTGGTGAACCATGGGCATATTCTCGTCAATGGAAAGAGGGTGGACACGGCTTCTTATATCACCAAAGTTGGCGACGTGGTGACTCTTTCTGAAAACCAAAAAGGAAATGCACGCGTTCAGCGCGCCATCTCCACACAGTTGCATCGACAGATTCCGGCATGGCTTGAGTTGAATCCAGCCGTGGCAGAAATTTTGGGACGGTCAAAAGATTTGCCAGTTGATTTAAAGGAGTTAAAAGTGGAAGGGACCGTTAAGCTTTTGCCAACACGTGATGAAATGTCTTATCCGGTCAACGAACAATACATCGTGGAGCTTTACTCGAAGTAATTTGAAAATTTAATTTATAAATCATCGCGGAAAGGCCCCGTCATTGCCAATAACCGCTACCCCGGAAGTTGGATGGGAATGTTTGGTTATGTCGGGTGTCGTTGCGATGATACTATGGAGGAACAACAATGATTACACAAGGACTCGTCTTACCCCAGCGTTTAGAAATCGATAACACCACTCTCACAGACCGATACGGTCGGTTCGTTGCTGAGCCGTTTGAAAAGGGATATGGCCATACCATTGGCAATTCTCTGCGACGGATTCTGCTCTCATCACTTGAGGGCGCGGCAGTAACTGCCGTTCGCATCAAAGGGGCACACCATGAATTCACCGCGCTTAAAGGTGTGCGAGAAGATGTTATTCACATCATTTTGAATCTGAAAAAACTTCGGGTGAAACTCTACAGCGCAGGACCGGAAACACTTCACTTGAAAATTCGACGTCAAGGCGAAATCCTGGCGAAAGACATCCAGCCCAACAATCAAGTCGAAATTCTCACCCCTGATTTGGTGATCGCCAATATCGATGATGGAGTTGAACTGGATTTGGAAATGGAAATTTCAAAGGGCCGTGGTTATATCCCCGCTGACCGACTCAAAAGAGAAGGGCAACCTTTGGGAACGATTCCTGTGGACGCTCTCTTCTCCCCTGTTTCAAAAGTGCACTATGAAGTGGAGAATGCGCGGGTTGGTCAAATGACCGACTATGATAAATTGATCGTTGAAATATGGACGGACGGAAGCGTCACACCGGGTGACGCTCTTGCGTATTCAGCGAAAATTCTTAAAGATTCTTTGACCACCTTTATTACGTTCGATGAGCAAGAAGTGGCGCCCGTTCAGGCTCAAGTCCGAACTGAAGAGACGGCAAAAATCGAAGAGATGTTAACGCAACCAGTTGAAATTATCGAACTTTCTGTTCGGGCTTCGAATTGTCTTAAGGTAGCCAAAATTAAGACCATCGGTGAACTGGTGAGCAAAACCGAAGATGAACTTTTGGCTTACAAAAATTTCGGCAAGAAATCATTGGATGAAATTCGGGATCGTCTCAAGGAAATGGGACTTTCTCTTGGACGACCCTCCAATCAACCCGCACCAACGGGAACGCCGGCAGGAGTGTAACTTTACCATGGCTAAAACAGGAGCCGGTCGAAAACTGGGGCGAAAAACGGGGTTTCGTTTTGCGATGCTTCGAAGTCTCGCCACAGATCTGATTCGATACGAACAAATCCAAACCACTTTCCCCAAAGCCAAAGAATGTTCTCGCATGACGGAGCGTTTAATTTCTGTCGCCAAGAAAGGTGATATGAATGCGCGTCGCACAGTGGCGAGAGACATTCAGGATGGAGAAGTGACGAAAAAATTATTTGATGTCTTGGCCACCCGCTACTCCACTCGCGTGGGCGGGTTCACCAAGGTTTATCGGTTGCAGAACCGTCAGGGCGATAACGCTCAGATGGCTCTTATTAAATTAATTGCCTGATAATTTCAAAATAGCTACAACGGAGTCCCGATGTTTAATTACATTTTAGGACTCTTTTCCAACGACATGGGTATTGACCTCGGCACCGCGAATACGTTGGTGTATGTAAAGGGTCAAGGAATTGTGCTTCGCGAACCCAGTGTGGTGGCCATTGATCGAACCACAAGGGAAGTTTTGGCGTTTGGAGCCGAGGCCAAACGTATGCTCGGGAAAACGCCTGCCAATATTCAAGCGGTTCGCCCTCTTCGAAATGGGGTGATTGCTGATTTTGAAGTTACTCAAGCGATGATCAAGTATTTTATTCGCAAAGTACACAACCGACGAAGTTTACTCCATCCTCGAATTGTGATTGGAATTCCCTCTGGTATAACTGAAGTTGAAAAACGTGCTGTCCGCGAAGCGGCTGAACAGGCTGGGGCTCGCCAAATTGAACTTCTAGAGGAGCCCATGGCGGCGGCAATTGGTTCCGATTTGCCCATCTCCGAACCTCATGGAAACATGATCGTTGATATCGGCGGCGGCACCACAGAAGTGGCAGTGATTTCCCTTTCGGGAATGGTTGTATCAAAATCCATTGATGTGGCTGGCGATGAAATGGATGAAGCGGTCATGCAATATTTCAGGCGGAAATACAATTTGGTGATTGGAGAATCGACCGCTGAGCAGGTAAAAATTCGTATTGGAAGCGTTTTCCCATTACCCGAAGAAGAGTCCATGGAAGTCAAAGGGCGCGACCAAGTGACTGGCCTTCCTCGAACCATCACGGTCACATCCGAAGAGATCCGTCAGGCTCTCTCTGAACCCGTTAAGTTGATTGTTGATACTGTTAAAGAAGCCTTGGAAGAAACCCCTCCGGAGCTTTCCGCCGATTTGGTCGATCGGGGGATTATGATGGCGGGAGGCGGCGCTTTGCTTCGGGGGTTCCCAGATTTGCTTGCGCAGGAGACGGATCTACCGGTCCATGTGGCCGCCGATCCATTGTCGGCAGTGACAATTGGATGCGGACGTTATCTTGAAGAACTCGACAACATAAAAAGACATAGGGTTATGTTGTCGCCGCAGCGCTAATTTATGATGAACAGCACAGATTTTGTAACACACTTTAACCAGGAGATTTCTTCTCTTTGTGAAAACAATTTTTCTAATTATCTCTTTTCTCTCACCTCTCTTCCCTCCCTCTGTAATTGAACTCCCTCTTTTTTTAGGAGGTCGGTTCCGTGTTTCTTGATTTTTTTCAACGGCACCGGGCCGGCATACTCCTTGTTTTTTTTGCTTCATTGTCATTCTTATCTATGGCCCTTCGCCTATCGGGTCCTATCAATGCTTTTAAATCCAGTTTATGGTTTCTCGTTTCTCCGGGTATCGTCCGTTCTGGACAATTTTTCAATACCTTGGATTTGTCAACGGGCCGTTTTTTTAATCTGGTTCGAGCCGAAGCTGAGAACACACTTCTTCGTGAACAAAATGCCCAACTTGCAAAGCGGGATGTTGAACGCGATGCGCTCGAAGCAGAAAACAATCGTCTGCGCGCTCTGCTGGGACTTAAACAGCAATATTTTCCCAAAGGGATATCCGCCGATGTTGTGGGTTTGGATATGAGAGATTGGTTTCGCACAATCATCCTCAATAAGGGTGCTTCAAGCGGAATTAATACCTCGGCGGCTGTTGTAGCTGTGTCCTCTGATCGACCTGTGTTGGTGGGGCGGGTGGCAGACGTCAGTGATGAAACCAGCAAGATTCTTCTTTTGACGGATGCGCTTTCGGCAACAGCCGTGTCCATTGTGCGAACAGGGGATTTGGGGCTATTGGAAGGCCAAACGAAGCCATGGACAAAATTGGGATATCTGCCCCATCTATCTGATGTGGCTGTGGGAGATGAAGTTGTAACAGCTGGACTGGGGGGGATTTTTCCCCCACATATTTATGTGGGAGTGGTCGTGAGTGTCAATGATTCTCCCAATGGATTTTTTAAAGAGGCGCTGGTACAACCGGCCAATTTGGGATCGTTGCGGAATGTTTTGGTTTTGGAGCGAAAAGAATTAAGGGGGACTCGCAAATAGAATGATCCGCTTTTTATTTGTTCTCAGCACGTTGATCGTGGGAAGCTTGCTTCATATTTTTTTAGGGCGATATCTTTCTCTTTATGAGGCAGCACCCCATGTATTGCTGTTGTTAACACTGGCACAAGGATTTTTGATGGGTCCTATTATGGGCGAAATTGTCGGGTTCTTTTTTGGATTGCTCAGTGACTCGACGGGCACACGTCTTTTTGGCTTGAACGCTGTCATTTTGGCATTTGCGGGTTTTCTTGCAGGGACTTTCCGGCGTCGAGTGGCCAGTGAACGGTTAACCGCACAAGTGGCCATCGCCCTTTTTGGAACACTTTATTATTCGTTTGGAATGTCGACCTTACACAACCTGTTTGATGAGAGTTATGGGCGATTATCTTTAGTGCATTTTATTTTGAAGGCCACTTATAACGCTGTTTTTATGCCTGTTATTTTTTATTTAACAGAGCGTTGGGTGAATCTCTGGAGAATACAGCAGGAGCATATGTAACCATGTGGGTGGGCGGAAATACCGACACATTTTCAGAAAAACGATTTCGAAGCCGGGTCCGATTGGCCAGCATTTTTTTCGCCGCCGGCTATTTGATTATTTTGGTCCGGTTGTTCCAGTTACAGGTGGTCAGAGGAGGGACTTTTGCCCAACTCTCAGAATCCAATCGGACGCAAGTCATATATCTGAGAGCACCTCGTGGAGATTTTTTCGACCGTAAGGGCAGGGTTTTTGTCACCAATCAGCCCACTTGGTCTGTGGTGTATTCGGTTCCGGAAAAATCCACTCTCGGTCGAAATGAAGTGGAAGAAACCCTTCGTCCGTTTTTAACTCCTTTTCCTTCTGTTTGGATAAAACGTCTCCAGAAAGCTTTTGACTCCAAACAGATGGTGCGATTGGTTGAAAATGTGCCTTCCCAAGTGGCTTTTCTCATGAGGGAAATGGAGTTGTTACTTCCGGGTTTGCGTGTCGTGATGGAGTTTCGTCGAGGTTATCCTGTGGGATTATTTGCTCCTCACCTCATAGGATATTTGGGAGAAGTGGGAGAACGTGAATTGAAGGGATCTTTGAAATCCGGGGATTTGATCGGAAAAATGGGCCTTGAACGCATCCAAGACGACAAGTTGCGCGGTCATGATGGGGGCATGATGATCGAAGTGGATTCTTTTGGACGTCTGAAACAGATCATTAAAGAGCTTCCCTATCAAAAAGGAAGCGACGTCCATTTAACATTGGATTTGGATGTTCAACGTGTGGCTGAGGAAGAGTTGTCTAAATCAACCACCAAGCGCGGAGCGGCTGTGGTGGTGGATGTCCATACCGGAGCCATTCTGGCGTGGGCCAGTGCCCCCTCTTTTGATCCCACCGGATCCATGGTGGAGCATCTTAAAGATCCGCATTCTCCTTTTTTGGATCGCGTTTTTAAGGGAGCCTATCCTCCCGGTTCAACGTACAAGATCGTTACGGCAATTGCCGGGTTTGAGCAAAACGCAATTCGCACTTCCGAGCGAGTGAATTGCGTCGGATTTGTCACATTACCGGACGGCAAAGGTGGGGAAAAAAAATACAAGTGTTGGAAACGTCATGGTTCAGTGGATTATTGGCAAGCCATGGCCGAATCTTGCGATACCTATTTTTATTATTTGGGACAAAAATTGGGGTCCAAGGCGATCAGTGACATGTCTCTTCAATTTGGGTTTGGTCAAGCGGTTCAAGACAACATGGTGGGTGAAAATAAAGGGGTGACTCCCAACCCCACTTGGAAAAGGAAAATGGGATTGGGCGGGTGGTCCACGGGAGATACCTATAACATGGCCATCGGGCAGGGTTTTGTGACTGCCACGCCGCTCCAAATCGCCGCAATGATGATGGCATTGGCCACTCACGGGGCGATTTATCGACCCTACGCTTTGGACCGTATTGTTGACATAAATGGACAGGTCATAACCCAAGGCACACCATTGCTTTGGAAATCAGTTCAGCTGAGAGAATCAACATGGGAGGCCATCGATCGTTCACTTGAACGTGTTGTAACCCAAGGAACTGGAGTGGCCACCCAGATTTCACATCTGGACGTTCATGGGAAAACCGGCACAGCCCAGAATCCTCATGGAGATGATCATGCTTGGTTTGCCGGATACGCCGGGTACAAAGATGAACAACCTTCTGTGGCTTTGTGTGTGTTGATTGAAAATGGCGGACATGGCGGGTCGGTGGCAGGGCCAGTGGTGCGGCGATTATTGGAAACGGCGCTTCCTCCCAAACCAGCCGAAGTAAAAATGCCATGAACACGCGGACCTATGGATCTCCTGGTCAACATGTTTCTCTCTTTTCGCGGGGGTTTCATATCGATTTTGTTTTGCTCTTTTCAGTTCTTGTGACGGTTGTCGTTGGCCTTCTCACCATATATTCCACAGAAGTAAGTGGAGGGAGTGGTTATGTGTTGCGACAATTGACGGCGGCAGCCGTGGGTTTTGTGGGACTGGTGTTGCTTACGCTTTTGCCCTATCAAATTTTTCGGACCTATGTTCGGCCCCTTTATGTCGTCATGATTTTGGTTTTGATCGGAGTTCTCATTTTTGGTTCCAATCTGCGTGGGACGCGAGGTTGGTTTAATTTGGGCCCCATCTATATCCAATCCTCAGAAATTGCAAAACCGCTTTTTGTCTTAACCCTCGCTGGATATTTGGATCAACGCATACAGTGGCATACCCCCAAATCTTTGGTGGTTCCCTTTGTCATCGCTTTTTTCCCCATTGCCCTCATTATTATTCAACCCGATTTTTCCTCCAGTCTTGTTTTTATTCCGGTGGCTTTTGTGATGTTTTTTGTGGCTGGGGCGCGGGCCCTGCATTTACTTGCGTTAAGCCTGGTGGGGGTTTTGGCTGTCGGTATTCCGTTGGCTTCCACTTATTTCACTCTGCTTGGAGAATCTCTCAAAAAAGCGCCTGTGTTGTATTTTTTCGCGCTGGCTTTTAAGGGCGGATGGCCGGGGGTGTGGATGTTTTTGGGAATATGTGCCGCGCTTATTTCTGTGTGGTGGTTCCTTAGAAAAATGCGCGTTTTTATCCCTTCACTTTACCTGTGGGTTACGCTCACGTTAATTCTGACAGGAATTGTGGGGGCCATGGCCACCAATCGGGTGATTAAGGTGTATCAGAGAAAACGGTTGGTGGCCTTTGTAAACCCTTCTCTTGATCCGTTGGGGGGAGGATACAACGTTCGACAATCACAAATCTCAATAGGCTCAGGGCGAATCATCGGTAAAGGTTATGGAAAAGGAACCCAGTCACGGCTGGGTTTTTTACCGAGTCGGCATACGGATTTTATTTTCAGCGTGATTGGAGAAGAACTCGGTTTCGTCAGAGCGGTGGTTATTTTGGCGTTTTATTTTCTCATTGTGTGGCGCGGTTTTGAAATTTCTTTGGTGGCGCGAGACCGGTTTGGTGGAATGGTGGCAGCTGGCTTTGCCACGATGTTCGCCTTTTATGCTCTTTTGAATCTCGGCATGACCATGGGTTTGGCGCCGGTGGCGGGTGTCCCTTTACCCCTCGTGTCGTATGGGGGATCTTCCATGGTGAGTTCCATGTTGGCTGTTGGACTCCTGTTGTCCATTCATTGGCGGAGGTACATGCTCTAATGGCGGTAACTCTTCAACGCGCGCGTTTGCGATTTCGTCGATGGGGTGGAGCCTCAACTCTGACCCATCTGCAGCATATTGAGGCCATTCGTCGAGCCCTTGAAAAATCAAATTGGCCACTCAGTTTGTCCAGTGGAAATCGACCCAAACCAAAAATTTCGTTTGGACCGGCCATTTCAGTGGGATACGAATCGGAAGCCGAATATTGTGATGTGGAGTTGGCTGCCCGACTGAATATGGCCACGGCCACTGAATCGGTCAAAGGCCATTTGCCAGAAGGGTATGAACTCATGAACGTCAAATCCATTCCAAGATTTTTTCCTTCCCTGGATCAAACACTCAATGCGGCGTCTTATGAAATCATTTCTCCTCTTTTGGTTGGGTCGGATCATAAATGGAAAGATTTTGACAATCAAAAACATTTTATGGTCACCAAAAAGAAGGAAAGTGGCGATGTGGTCATCGATGCAAAAGCGTGTGTGCGATCTTGGAAGTTGGACCACGATCATCTCATGTTGGATATACGCTTTGGACCTGGCCGGACATTAAAACCAGAACGGATTATGCAAGCGGTCTTGGGTTTAAGCGATGCCCAAGTTGAGATGGGGCCCAACAACCCCTCTCTTAAAGTTAAACGAATTAAATTCTATTTAGAAAAGGACAATGGGTCTCTATTAGAACCCTAAAGGAAAAATCATGAAACCAGTAAAGAAACAAATTCTTACCAACACGACACCCGATGAAACGCGAGTGGCAATTATTGAAAACAATCAATTGGCCGAATATTTTATTGATCGGCATATGGGTGGAAACGATAAGGTGGTGGGGAATATATATCAAGGAAAGGTTGAAAATGTATTGCCGGGAATTTCATCGGCGTTTATCGATGTGGGACAAGAAAAAAATGCCTATCTCTATATCTCAGATGTTTTATCGGCCAACAACGAGCGAGATATCGGAAAAATTTTAAAGAAAGGAGAAACCATTCTGGTGCAGGTGGCCAAAGAAGCCATCGGTACCAAAGGCATGAAAGTGACCATGGATATATCGCTTCCAGGGCGCTTTTTGATCTTGATGCCTTTGTCGGAACATGTTGGAGTATCGCGGCAAGTGGAGGAAAACTCCGAGCGGGACCGCCTCAAGAAAATAGTGGAATCTTTTAATCCGCCAGGCGGAGTGATTGTTAGAACAGAAGCCGAAGGTGTGGACGAACGCGCGTTACGCCGGGAAATGAAATATTTAACCCGATTATGGGAAACCATTAAAAAACGGCAAGAAAAAGTTAACAAAGGCCTTATTCACAAAGAATTGGGTCTCACGTTTCAAGTGGTGAGAGATATTCTTTCTGAAGATGTGGAAGCGTTTCTTTTGGACAATCGACAGGAATTCGAAGATGTGAAAGGATTTGTGGAAATGTTGGCTCCCGAGTTATCGGACCGGGTTCGGCTTTATGAAGGACGAACACCCATTTTCACCTCCTTTAACGTGGATGAAGAACTTCAAAAATTGCGCAATTCCAGAATCGATTTGCCCTCCGGCGGTTATTTGGTTCTCCAGGAGGCTGAGTCGCTTTGTGCGATCGATGTGAATACCGGAAAGTTTACCGGGAAGAATTCACAAGAAGAGACAGTGACCATGACCAATATTGAAGCGGCCATTGAGGTGGCACGTCAGTTAAGGCTTCGCAACATCGGTGGCATTATTGTGATCGATTTTATCGACATGAAAAAGCGGAGAAATCGAGATAAGGTGGTGGAATCTTTGGCCCAAGCCACAGGCGGAGACCATGCGAAAATTAAAATTTTGCCCATTACCCGTTTGGGTTTGGTCGAGATGACCCGAGAACGGCGACGAGAATCGCTTCAATCAATGACGTGTGAGATGTGTGTGGAGTGTTCGGGCAGTGGATGGGTGCTATCGCGAGATTCCTTGTTTCTCAAGATTCGAAAAGAGATCCTTGAAATGACTCAAGGCCGGCCGGATGGACGTTTAAAAATTTACCTCGTTCCCCCCGTGGCAGATTACTTTCGCGAAAATAAGGAACGTATGGAGAAACAAGTGGGACGTTCCATTGAGGTTTATAATGATGAAGCGCTTCCCTGGGAGCATTATCGCATCATGCTTGAGTAAAACGCACTGAATTATCGGGGCGTTTTAGGAAAAATTTTTCATTTGACCTTCGACGATGGGTTGGCTACAATCCCGCCCCTATGAATTCCTATGTTATTGTCAAAACCGGCGGTAAACAATACCGCGTCGCCGAGGGTGAAACACTCAAGGTGGAAAAATTAGATGCGAAAGAGGGTCAAGAAGTAAAGCTCGACGATGTTCTTTTTGCGCGCACCCAAGAGAAATCTATTGCGGGAAAGCCAAAAATTGCTGGCGCCAGCGTGACGGCCGAGGTAATTCGTCAGCTCCGGGCTCCCAAAATTTTGGTCTACAAAGAACGCCAAAAAAAGGTGTACAAGAAAACCCAAGGTCATCGTCAATGGTTGACCGAACTTCGCATCAAACATATTTCTCTCCCCTAAAATAGAGGTTTAAGTCATGGCACACACAAAATCACAAGGATCCACAACCAACGGACGCGACTCTGCCGGTCAACGTCTTGGAGTTAAACGATATGGCAGTCAATTTGTAAACGCTGGAGAAGTTTTGGTTCGACAAAACGGAACCCACTTTCATCCTGGTTTTAATGTGGGAATTGGAAGTAACGATACCTTGTTCGCGCGGGTATCAGGCATTGTTAAGTTTGAATGGATGAGCAAAACCCCGGGTCGCTGGGGGGGACGCCAACGTATCAGCGTTTACCCGGCGGCTTCAGCCGCATCCGCGAAAAAGTAATTTTCCTTCCTTTAAATATTCCTAACACCTCATTCCGTGGGCCTGCGACCTATTATCGAGTGGATAGACACAAATTTTGTACCTTTCTAGGCATCAAGATTTAGGAACCAGGAATTGCATTTATGTTCATCGATAAAGCCACTATTCATATTCAAGCCGGAAGCGGAGGAGACGGAAGCGCAGCTTTTCGTCGTGAGAAATTTATTCCCAAAGGCGGACCCAATGGCGGAGACGGTGGTCGCGGTGGAGATGTTTATTTACTTTCGACGTCTCGTCTTCGGACTCTTCTCGACTTTGTTCGCAAACCTTCCTACGTGGCTCCCAGCGGCCTTCCTGGTTCAGGGTATCTCAAATCTGGCCAAAGTGGAGACGATTTAATCCTCGAAGTTCCTTGTGGTACCTCGGTTTACAAAGGGAATACCCTGATTGCCGATCTTTTAAATCCCGAGGAGCGTTTGTTGGTGGCCAAAGCGGGTCGTGGAGGTCGCGGCAATGTGCACTTTAAAAACAGCGTTCGACAGGCACCGCGAATTGCCGAAAAAGGAGAACCCGGAGAAAAGATTGAATTAACACTCCGTCTTAAAGTCATCGCGGATGTGGGGCTTATTGGAATGCCAAATGCGGGAAAATCCACTTTGTTATCGAGACTGACGCGAGCGAACCCAAAAATTGCGTCTTATCCATTCACCACACTGTACCCCAATTTGGGAGTGGCCATTTACCACAACCGTGAAATTGTATTTGCTGATATTCCCGGATTAATTGAAGGGTCTCATACAGGCAAAGGGTTGGGACATGAGTTTTTGGCCCATATTGAAAGAACCCGCGTGTTGGTTCATGTGGTGGACCCTCTCGGCTTTGGAGACAAAGACGCCAAAGCGAATATTAAAATCATCAACAACGAGCTCAAAACTTACTCGAAAACCTTGGCCAAGAAAAAACAAATTATTGTCATTAACAAGCAAGATTTGTCGGAAGGAAAAAAAGTTTTTAAAGACATCAAACGCTCTTTCAAAGCACAGACAGTTTTGGCGGTATCAGGTGTGACCGGAGAGGGAATAGCAGATCTGCTGGCCCAGGTGGCGAAATTGCTTGACTCCATCCCCCATGAAAAGGTGAATGTGGCGCCTCAAGCGGTGCATGTGAATTTAGAACCCGATTTTTGGGTGGAGAAAACACCGGAAGGTCTTTACTGCGTAAAAGGAAAAAAAGTGGAAAGATTGGTGGCGATGACCAATTTTAAACTTCCTGAGGCCGTCGTTCGAACGCAAAATATTCTGAAAAAGATTGGCGTTGAGAGAGAGTTGCTGTCGGTGGGAGCCAAATCAGGTGATGGAGTGAAGATTTTAGATTTCGAATTTGATTTCAAACCGGAGATCGGTTTCCAAAACCCGCCTCCGCGTCGCCCCCCCCGTCGATGAGACTTGTCATTAAAACAGGCTCAGCCACGCTTTCAAAAAAGAATGGCGGCTTGGATGCAAAAGCCATCGGTCGAATCGCCAAACAATTGGCCTATGCCCACAAGCGCGGACACGACGTCATCGTGGTCAGTTCCGGCGCCATTGCCGCTGGTGTGGGTCGATTAAAACTCAAAGAACGACCGAAAGAACTACAAGCCAAACAGGCCACGGCGGCGGTGGGACAAGTAGCGCTGATGCATGAGTATGAAAAGGCGCTCTCCAAATACGGCATTATTCCCGCGCAATTGCTTCTGACGAGAGAAGACCTGATGAACCGGAAGCGGTATACGAATGTTCGGCACACCTTGCTCCATTTGTTGTCTCACCGGACGATGCCCATTATCAATGAAAATGACTCTGTGTCGACCGATGAAATCCAATTTGGTGATAATGATTCCCTTTCCTCTATTGTCGCTGTTAAGGTTCGGGCCGACAAACTCATTTTGTTGTCTGATGTTCCCGGTCTTTTCGAGCAGGACAGCAGAGGCCGCCTGACGAACCGTGTGATTCCCCTTGTTAAACGGGTCACGGCGTCCATGGAAAAAAAAGCCGACATAAATTCCGGATCCAAATTATCGGTGGGTGGGATCAAAACAAAGCTGGCCGCGGCCAAAAGGGCCACATCTTCCGGAATCGAAACTTGGATCGCCTCCGGGACCGCACCCGACACGATTGAAAAAATTCTCAACGATGTGACCGGGGCTGGAACTCGGTTTCTCGCCCGCCTGTCTTAATCCGCTTGGGTTCACTCCTTTTATTCCTCGTTTCATTTGGTTTTTATTTGCAGGGAGCGTCCGTTTCATTGGACGGCGGGGATTCAGGTGAATTTATCGCCTCTTCTTTTTCTTTGGGGATTCCTCACGCCCCTGGTTACCCCTTGTTTCAGCTCCTGGGAAAATTCATTCAAGGCCTCTTCCCTTTTTCTACACCCAGTTATCAGTGCCACATCCTCACTTGTTTGATGATGTCCGGATTGTTGCTCCTTTTTTTTCATTTTTTGGTGGCGTTGTTGGATTTACCGAAGGGGGATGGGGCGTCACAACTACCTTCAGTCGCGGCCACACTATTTTTGGCCACTCGCCCCTTGGTTATCGAGCAGGCGCGGGTGGTGGAAGTTTTCGGCTTGAACGCCCTTTTTGCGGTGGGAATTCTTTGGGCCTTGATCCACGGTCAGTGGTTGTTGGGTTCCTTTTTGTTTGGACTGGGGATGGGGAATCATCACACCCTCGTGTTAATTTTTCCGGTGGTGGTCCTCTTTTTCATGAAGAGGAGGAAAGGGGTGGACATTGGAAAGATGTTTCTCTTTTTTGGTTTGGGATTTTCCATCCATCTCTATTTGCCCATCCGGGCCTGGGCCAACCCTCCAGTGAATTTTGGAGATCCGGAAACCTGGAATCGGTTTTTGGCGGTATTGACGCGTCGGGAATTTGGTTCAACGTCTCTTCATCCGTCTGCTCTTCCCTTTCGAGAATTTTCTCTTTACCTCCAACAAACCAAAGTTTTTGGGGAGAGGATGTTCCATCAAGCCGGCACCGGCGGTCTTGTGTTGACATTGATGGGACTGTTGGTGGGCGTGTTTCATGCCTCCAAACGGATTATTGTGTTATCCGCCTTTGTTATGTGGATTATATTTGGAGCGGGGTTTGAAATGTATTCGAACCTGTCTCCTTATAGCGATATTGGGCAATGGCGTCTTGAGCGTTTCTATTTGCTCCCATTGTTGGCCTCGGTGGTTCTGTTGGCGGTGGCCTTGGAAGGGGTCCGGGCTCATCGCTTTTTATTTGTGGGGGCGCTTTTAATTTTGATCGAACCCTTCACAGTTTTGGCGCATTCCCCAAGTTTTCGCCACAACACGGTGATAAGAGATGTGGGGCAAGCAATCTTTCGCTCCGCTCCTGAGAATACTCGGGTGATCATCGACCGCGTGTTGTTTGACGAACCCACGTCGTCTCTTTTGGTGGGACATGTATCCGAAGGCCGTCGCCCCGATTTAAAGTTTTTCTACCGACCCGGAACTCTGTTTGAACCTGTTTATGGAAGTGATTTGTTGGATTTATCTTGGACCCAACGCCTGGAAAGGCAGAAGTTTATAGAGGGTCATTTGCTTCAGAGGAAAGATGTTCCCCTTCGGGTTTTGGCCTTTGATAAGAACAACACACCTTTTGAGGTTCCTGCTTTGGAAGGTCTCCTCTATGGACCGGGTCAACCGAGAGACTTGTCTGCTTTCCATCTGGTGCGCCTCACTGGCGTGCGGTCTGATTATCCAACGCGTCTTGTGGCTGTCCATTTGCCCTATTTTTATGGAAAGGCGGCCTTGGAGAAAGGGGACGTTGTCTCGGCCCAAAAATGGTTTTTATTGGCGCTTGACTGGGGACAAGGAATGGCTTGGTTGTCGTCCAATATAGGAGGACTGTTGGCTCAGAAAGATTTGTTGGCGGAAGCTGAAATCGTCTTTGACCGAGCTGTTCGCGAAGATCCTTATTTTTTTGAAGCTCAATATGGAAGGGGTTTTGTGGCCTTGCGCAAGGGTCTATTGGATTCCGCCATTGAGGCCTATGAGAACGCCACTCGCTTGGCGTCCTCGCGCGCGGAAGCCTGGTACATGTTGGGGGTGGCCCAACGGCAAGCGGGTCGAATTGAGGCCAGTGCCACCTCTTGGCGCCGTTATTTGGAGCTTGAACCGCGTGGTAAGATGGCGGCCATCATAAAAAATGAAATGGGGGATCAATCGTGGAAATAGGAATTGTGGGATTGCCGAACGTTGGGAAATCGTCGCTTTTTAATGCATTGACCTCAGCTGGCGTGGCCTCTGAAAACTTCCCCTTCACAACCATAGAACCCAATGTAGGGGTTGTTCCGGTGAAGGATCCCCGCTTGGATCATTTGCAAAAAATATATTCGGCTCCCAAGAAAATTCAGGCCGCCATCCGATTTGTGGATATCGCGGGATTGGTCCCCGGCGCGAGCAAAGGAGAAGGGCGTGGAAATGATTTTTTAGACGACATTCGCGGTTGTGACGCGATCGCTCAAGTGGTGCGATGTTTTGATGACGCGAATGTGATCAACGTTTTGGGAGATTTGGACCCCAAAAAAGATGCGGAGGTGATCTCCTCAGAACTTTTGTTGGCTGATTTGGGACAGGTTGAAAAAGGAATGGCCAAGGTTCACGGGCAAGCCAAGTCGGGTCAAGAAGAGGCCAAAAAAACCTATGACTTTTTGGACAAGATCCGAAAGAACCTTGAAGACGGGGTGCCGGTTCGTCGTCAGAACCTCGCTCCAGAATCTATGAAAGATTTGAATTTGCTGACCTCGAAACCAGTTCTCTATATTGCCAATGTGAATGAGCGCACACCGGCATCCGTCGTGGATATCGTCAAAAACTTCGCCGCCAAAGAAGGGGGGCAAGTGGTGGAGATCAACAACAAACTCGAAGCCGATGTGATGATGCTCCCGGAAGAAGAGAGGCCCGCGTTTCGCGAAGAGTTGGGAATCAAAGAGTCGGGTTTGGATGCATTGGCCAAAGCGGGGCAGAGGCTTTTAAATCTCATCACTTTTTTTGCTGCAGGTCCCAAAGAGGTTCACGCTTGGCATATCTCCAAAGGGCTTCCGGTCACGCGCGCGGCCGGGAAGATTCACTCGGACTTGGAAAGAGGGTTCATTCGCGCTGAAGTTTTTTCTTATGACGATCTTGCGGCCTGTGGCTCAGAAGCGGAGCTTCGCGCCAAAGGCAAGATTCGAATGGAAGGGAAAGATTATCTCACTCAGGACGGGGATATTCTCCACATCCACTTTAAAGTCTAAAATTCCCCGCCAAAAGCATCCATAAAATCCGCGGCAATCATTTGTGAGTATAGGCGCGCCCCTTCAGGATTAAGATGGGTTTTATCCGACCAAAATCGATTGGGCAAAAATTTTCTTTCCCAGCTGTGTTTTGACACATATACATGCGGGTAGTGTTTGGGGATCTCAATGAATTCTGGGGGCTGTGAGGCCCAAGGCGCCGCTGTACCCTCGCGATACACGGAGCTGATCAATAAAATTTTTATTCCTTGTTCGGCTGTGTAATCCAAAAATTGTTTGAAATAGGCATCGGGGCTCCATTCAAAGGGATCGGGAACAAGCGGGGTTAAATGTTTTGGGTCCACCAGGGCATAATCGTCAGGCAAACGTCCATCGGGAAATATGGCCTGTTGCTCAATGTAATACCATCCGCGATCAGCTCTCAGTTGATCCAAAATACTTCGATTCTCTGAATAAGTCCGGTGAATATCTTCAGGGTCAAGAACCAAGTTTTTTAAGTATTTTAACGTTCCGCCAATATTCATACGTAATGGAAAAATGCCGTTGAGAGCGAAAGCTTTGTTGGAACGGCGGAAAAGGTAGGAAAAAAATTCCCTTCCCCCGATCCCTTGCACCGCATTGGTGTCAAACAGCCCTGGAATGCGGCTGTTATCGGTGACGATTCTGACAACTATGTAATCAGGTTTGCCCCAAGATTGGCAGAGGGATTGAAGAACAAAAAGTCCCGGCCCGATGGGCAAAGCGGGGAGAGAAAAATTGAATGACTGGGTTTTTTGTTGAGTGGCGTTATCGAAATCTTGTGGTTTCAGGGCGGCCAATTGTACGCTGTTTCCCAAAAAAATCACTGATTTTTTTTGAGGATCAAACATGTGTCTTTCTTTGGCCCATTTCCTTTTTTCATGGATGACCAAAAAGACTCCCTGATTGTAAACAGCCCCGCTATTCCGGGCTAAAATTCCTAAGGCAATACTCAATAAAATGATTCCGGAGAAGAAAACCAATGTTTTGGATAATGGGGTGAGCGGTTTCATTAGAATTGAAAATAGATGAACTGTTGTGATTCTGTATGCGATAGAAGAACAACCAGGAAGAATAGGGCGTAATAGAAGGACCATCTCAAAGCAGTCGGGGCTTGAGCATAGAGAAGAAGCAAAGCCTTTTTTTCTTTTACATATTCAGTGATGAGGAGAAGCAATATTCCCATGAGACTGACCCATAGATCAGATTGAGTAAAGGCGCTTCCCAACGAAATTTGAAGAGGACGAGAGTCCCACAAGTGAAGGAAAATAAATTTTGCATCGGTTATTGTTTTGGCCCGAAAGAACACCCATCCAATCAGAACCAAGTGAAAGGTGGTGAGTCTTTGAATCCCACGCCAGATTACTAAGGGTGCGGCAGATGTTGATTCCCGTTGCAGCCACAATCTGTTTCCCAAATAGAGGAGTCCATGATAGGCCCCCCACCCAATAAACGTCCAGGAAGCCCCGTGCCACAATCCGCTAACTAAAAAAACAATGAAAATATTTATTAAGGAACGAATTCCCCCATTTCGGTTTCCTCCCAAAGGAATATAGAGGTAATCGCGGAACCACGTGGTCAGGGAAATGTGCCATCTTTTCCAAAAATCAATGATAGAGGTGGCGAGGTAAGGGGATCTGAAATTTTCCATTAAGTCGATCCCCAGCATTTGAGCGGAACCGACGGCGATATCAGAATATCCAGAGAAATCGCAATAAATTTGAAATGCAAAAAAAACGGTGGCCAAATACAAAGTGCTGCCGGAAAAGGAAACTGGATCCGCATAAATCAGATCCACATACGCCGCCAACCGATCCGCGATCACCATTTTTTTAAACAAACCCCAGGCCAGAATTTTCAGTCCAAAAAAGAATCGATCCCAAGAGATTTGTCGGTTTCCCCGTAATTGGTCTATGAGAGCACCAGCTCGTTCAATAGGTCCAGCTACCAGTTGAGGGAAAAAACTAACAAAGAGAGCGAAAAAACAGATATTTTTTTCAGCTTTTATGTGTCGGCGATAGACATCCACCGTGTAACTCATGGACTGAAAGGTATAAAACGATATCCCCACAGGAAGAACCCATTGGAATTGGGGAAATTGATGTGAAGAACCAGCCCAGTTAAGAAGGATATTTAGATTGACGGTGAAAAAGTCCAAATATTTAAATGCAACCAGTAGACCCAGGTTGGAAACGACACTTAAGACAAGCCATCTTTTTCTAACGCGTGGTTCTGAGGTGGCTTCAATTTTTAGCGCGCTCCACCAATCGATCAAAATCGACAGTCCTAATAAAACAATATATGCCGGCTTCCACCAGACATAGAAGGTCACACTCGCGAGCAGCAAGAATTGCCATCGAAATCTTTGAGGGATGGTATGGTAAAACGCTACCACCAATGGCAAGAAAATAAGATAGGTGAATGAATTGAATAACATAGGTCAAAAGGGATTTTATAGTTGCATTGATGGATCCTGAGCCCAATTGTTACAAAAGATTTACAAGATCTTCTTCATGAATTAAGCCCAGGGGTCTAAAATACTGTCATGGAAACAATATTACGCGATCGAGCGGATGCGCTCACCAGAGCCGGAGCCAAAACGGTCCTCCAACAGTTGCGTCAAGAGTTGGTGAAATCTCAACGCAGTGGAGAGATGGACAACACAGCTTGGGTGTTGGTGCACACCGCTATGGTGTTACGTGGTCAGCGGAAATTGAGCGCTGTTCCCAATTTGCTCAATGAAGCACAAAATTTATTCTCCTTGACCAATAATGAATTTGGCCAAGCTTCTGTGTTTTATGAACTATCTCTTGCCCATCGAGAATTGGGCCGTGATACGTTGGCATTTGATTTGGGTCTTAAGGCGGCCAGTCTTTTTCAATCTCTTGGTCGTATGCTTGAGCTCGCTTGGGCGTATAACAATTTGGCCATTATTTCATTCAACCAATCTCACCGGGCCGAGAGTCTGTCCTATGCCAAAAAGGCGCATGGAATTTTTGTCGAATTCAATTCCGAAAATGGCGTGGCTTGGAACAACTGTACGTTGGGCATGATCTATCACCAAATGGGTTTTTTTGATGTCGCTGAAAAACTCTACACCGAAGCCACCCATTCTTTTGAAAGATTAAACAATCGACAAGGACAAGCCTGGTCTCTATTGGGGCAAGGCATGATTTTGAGGTCTTTGTGTCGATTGTCCGAGGCTGAATCAACGCTTAACAAGGCGAGGGACCTGTTTGCGGACCTGGAATTACACGATCGGCTGGGTTGGTGTTTGCTTAATTTGGCGGCGATCAAGCGATTGATAGGTCACACGGAAGAGGCCATTTTGCTCAACAAGGAAGCCATTCAACTTTTCACCCCTTTGAGGAATCATGATGGCGTGGCTTGGGGTCTTTTTCAAATGGGACAGATTTATCGAGATCAAGGATTGTTGGTGAAAGCTTGGCAAACGTTCCGTGAAGGTTCGGCGCTTCATTCCGATGTTTGTAACCGGGTGGGAATGGCTTGGCATGACAACGAACTGGGTGAAGCGTATCTTGAAATGGGAGATTTGCCTCGAGCCAGAGAAAATCTGATCAGGGCCTACACCGCGGCCACGCAGTTGGATCTCATATCCCTCAAGGCGGATGTGGACCGCAATATGGCGTCTTTATATTTGGAAGAGGGTGCTATGCAGAAAGCCTCTGAGTTGTTGGACCGATCAGAAAACCATGCGCAAAAATGTGAAGCCAAAGATATTTTGGCCGC
Organism: Elusimicrobiota bacterium; assembly: GCA_022072025.1. Classification (NCBI taxonomy): domain Bacteria; kingdom Pseudomonadati; phylum Elusimicrobiota; species Elusimicrobiota bacterium. Next base: position 89,364 of record JAJVIP010000006.1, on the reverse strand, counting down.
AACCAAATTGGCCCGAGTTCGCCTGTGGTTGATGATGGGGGACGCCACCCGTGCCAAAGAAGCTGCTGATACGGCAGGTATATTGATTGAATCCACGGGTCTCAAATATCTAAAACCCCTGCTGGGAACTCTGTTGGCGGAATCATTGGTGGCGTTTGACCGTCCCAAAGAGGCGTTGGTGGTATTTCAAGACACGGCTTTTTTGGCCAAAAAACTCATGCAACGTCATGTGCGCGCCGAAGCTTTGTTGGGAGCACTTCAATTACAACGCCACGACAAAGGACCCGGGGCCATTGCCTTCGCTGTTGATCATGTGGAAAAGGATGTACGGGCCGTTGGATCTCGAAAACTAAAAGCCAAATTTTTAGCGATAAAAGGGGTGTTGTCCGAAACGTCCAAGGTGCCCGCTGAAAACAAATTTTTTCGTCAAAGTTTAAATACACTTGTGTCCAGCGGTCTTCGGTCAACTGAGAAACAATTGATTGATTTAATACTGACCCGTTACCAAGAAAATTATTCAACACGGGTTCGTGAAGATTACCGCAAGTCCTACGATGAATTGATGAGTCAAGGCCCTGCGGATTTGCATTTGATCCGGCCCCGGGTGGCCGTTCAGGAGTTGTTGCCGGTCTCTTTGGCGGTATAATGCGCCAAAGAATATGAAAACAGCTCGCGCTCAAAAAAGATCGGTTTCTCCTTTCGGACTCTCGGCTCCGCTCATTGAAGATCCCTTTGCTCAACTCAAAGACATTCTTTCCAAAGATTATTCCGCCGCACCCGCGGAGAAAAAACCTCAGCTTCGTTCATTGGATGACATTTGTTTTCTCCCTTATTTCATAGAGAAAATTGCGCAGGCGCCGGCCAATGATGCGCCGGATCTGGATGCTCTCTGTCAGTTCCTGCTTCGGTTCAAGGAAACCATGGTGGAGAAAGGTCTAGCCGTTCCCCTCTATGAATCCATGCGAGAACTCTTTCGAAAAAAAACCGATCTTTTTATGATTGATCATTTGGATCATGCGCATTGTGAAAGGGTGGGAATTTCAGCGGACCATCAAGATGTCGTTTTGTTCTCCAAAGAACGCGACGCGCTGGTGGGACGATACTTTGCACCGTTCACAGAAACACAACCGGGCCTATTTTCGGAATTTGTAACCGAGTGGACTGATACCGAGAATCCCGACCGGCTCCTCCATTTCCTTGATTTTTCCGCTGGATCCAAGAAACCGACTTTTGAGCATTATCTTCTGTTTGCGCATCCCGCTTTGGCGCGGGTGGTGAGTAACAAACCCCAGCTACGATCCATGTTTGAAAAAGCGCGTGGATTGCTCTCTAAACTGTCTTCCCCTACCTGGGAAAAAGACACCCGCCACGCGCTCGGAGTTTAACCCCATCCGACTCTCCTCAACGAGTCGCCTTTGGCGACTTTCCCGTTGCACAACCCAGGGAGGAATTTCGAATTTTCTTTATTTTTCGGTGGGTGCCGTTGGTTTGGGTTTGGGGGGGGCCGCTTTTTGTTCGATTGCTTTGGCGGCGGAGCGTTTTTTGATGGCGGTAATGGATTTCTTTAATTGATCCCGTGTTTCCTCGTCCGCTTCTGAATTTTTGAATGTTTCAAGAGATTTCAAGTCTTTGGATCCGCCATGTCGTTGAAAATAAAGAGCGGCAAAAAGGCGAACATCGACATCAGTCGCCTCCAAATGCGCCATGACTTTTCCATTAGACCGCTTGGCCACATCCCACCCGCGTTTGACGCGCTCCTGGACATAGGGAGACGCGTCCGCGGACATTTCTTCGAAGATTTGCGAAAAGTTATTTTTCTTTGAATGAAGGGAAGCCATGGCCAATACCGAAGCCCCTCGAATTTCAGGGTTGGGATCTTCTGAAAGTTTGACCAACGGCGGAATCGCTTTTTCCGTTTGTAAAAGTCCCAGGGCCAATGTCGCGTCTTGGCGCATAGACAAGATGGGATCACTTTCGGCAATTCTTACAAGAGATGGAAGCGCCGCCTGGGACCGCAAATGAATCAAGGCATGAACCGCCGCAGAGCGGACCAGAAGGCCCTTGTGTTGAGTGGCTTCGATCAAAGCGCTCACCGCCGATTTGGCTTCCAATTCTCCCAACGCCCAGGCCGCGCGTTCCTTCACGCGAATAGAAGTATCTGTATGTTGGAGGGCGGCAATCAAATCCTTAATTTCTTGTGGTTTTGCTTTTTTCTTTTGGACGATCACCTCAATTTTCTGAACGGCTTCGTCCGGAGAGTCAGACACAAGAGAGGATTGAACTGAGGAAAAACTCAATAGAAGAGGAAATAAAAGCGCACCTTTTTTCATAACGCAGGCCCACTGCAGTCACCTTGCTTCACAAACTGCGGCGGCCCTCCAAGGCGCGGGTGAGCGTGAGTTCATCGGCATATTCAATGGCCACTCCGGAAGGAAGCCCGGTGGCCAAGCGAGTAATTTTTTTTCCAAACGGATGAATGATTTGGGCCAGATAAGTGGCGGTGGCTTCGCCTTCCACCGTGGGGTTGGTGGCGACAATGACCTCTTCAATGCGCGGATCATTTGATTCAAGTCGTTTGAGCAAGGCGTCGATTCTCAATTGTTTTGGGCCAATGCCGTCCAAGGGCGACAAGACCCCTCCCAATAAGTGGTAATTGCCTCGGTACGCCCCCGATCGTTCCATGGCTTCTAAGTCGGCCATTTCTTCGACGACGCAAAGTAGATTTCTTTCTCGTTGGTTGTCGGTGCAGCGTTGGCAGGGTTCGTCATCGGTGAAAATGCCACAGAGTGAACAGCGTTTTAAGTGGGTTTTGGCTTCTTGAATGGCGCGAAGAATGTTGCTTGTTTCGTCAGACCGCATCAAGTGAAGCGCAATTCTTTCAGCCATTTTGGGTCCCACTCCCGGTAACTTTCGAATGGCCAAAACCAAATTATGCCACCGTTGGGACATCATCAAGGGTTACCCTTTTTTTTCACGTTTGACGGTACCCGGAAAGTGTTTGAGTGCTTTTTGAACGGCCGAGGTCGCTTCCGCGGGTTTGATTTCTTCAAATGAATCGTTCAGTTCCATGGATCGATTGGAGGCTGGCGCCGGCGCAGTTGCGCTCTTGGCAGCAGGCGTCGGAGGTTTTTCGGGGTCAGGTAATTTCTCGATTTTTAAATCAATGGCCGGACACGTTCCGAATTGTTTCTCAATGAATCCTTTGAGAATGTCCATGGAGCGTTGAACCATGTCGTGATTAAAAAGTTTATCGAAGGTTAAGGTGATCCTGTCTTGATGGGCCTCGGGAGCGGCGGCGCCCAGCGCGGTTCCCAAAGAACCTTTTGATTTCGAGATTTGATCTACCAGGTTTTCCCAACTCGATACAATTTTTGCCGATAGGTCTTTGGTGACTGGACGAAAGGATTCGTGGGAGGGGACTTCTTTTGGTTGGGGGGTTTTTTCCGTTGAGCGGGAGGGGCTTAAAGCCAAGTCCGTGGTTCTAAAAGTCTTTTGGGGGATCGCCGATGCGGTCGAGGAGAGCGAAGATGACGGAGGCGTTGATTTTTCCAATTTCTCCAAGCGTTCGATCAGCATTCGCGGGTCCAAGGTTTTTTGGCCAAGCCGGAGCACAGAGATTTCAAATACCGCGCGGGGAGTTTCGGTGTGTCTCATATCGTTGAGCGCGCGGGAGAGCAAGCGAATGTTTCTTTCCAAGGTCTGAAAATCATAACTTTCGGCGGCTTGCGTGAATATTTTGGAGTTGACTTTGAACACTTCTTCTACGCCGGCTTTGGCCAAAAGCAGATTGTGGTAATAACCCTGAAGGTCTTTTCCCAGTTGTGTGAGATCAATTCCGTTTTGGACGGCTCCTTGGGTCGCTTGAAGAATGGCCGATGGATCTCCTTCCTGAATGGTCTGAGCGAAGGATCGAATAAAGTCCATGGGCAAGAGGCCCAAAAGATCCCGAATCGTATGGGACGAGATGCCTGTGGGCGCGAAAACAACGGCTTGATCCAGAAGCGACAAGGCGTCTCTGAGGCTGCCTTCCACAAACCGGACCACGTCCGCGAGCGCGTCATCGTCTACTTTTATTTTTTCCTTTTCACAAATGGATTTAAGATGTTTAAAAACATGTTCCGCTGAGATGGGGCGCAAACTAAAGCGCTGGCAGCGAGATAAGATGGGGGCTGGAATCTTTTGGACCTCGGTGGTGGCCATCATGAAAACCACGTGGGGTGGCGGTTCCTCCAGGGTTTTTAGAAGTGCGCCAAAAGCGTCTTTGGTGATTTGATGGGCTTCATCAATAATAAAGATGCGGTAGCGGCTTCGGGCGGGCGCGTATTTGGCGGTTTCCCTGAGCTCACGGATCTGTTCAATTCCGCGGTTTGACGCGCCGTCGATTTCAAGCACATCGTCCATCGAGTTGCTTTCACTGATCGATACGCAAGCCTCGCAGCTGTTGCAAGGCGTTTTGGTGGGACCTTTGGCGCAATTGAGGCATTTGGCCAAGATGCGGGCGGTGGTCGTTTTCCCCACGCCGCGAGGCCCGGAAAAAACATAGGCATGAGCCACGCGTCCCGCCTCAACGGCATTGAGCAGGGTTTGAGAAACAGAATTTTGACCCACCACTTCTTCAAAAGTTTGGGGCCGATATTTGCGAGCCAAAACGACGTACGAATTCGACATGGGTTATCCGTGCGCGTTTCTGATGACAGCCATAAATCCGAAACCTCCAAGAAGAAGCGCCATTTGGATGAGGCTTTCTTTCAGGTTGACATGTTCGTGGAGTTGAGGAATCAAATCTGCCAGAGCGATGTAGAGAAACCCTCCCGCTGTGACGGGCACAAGAAAATGTTGGGCCAGCGGGGCCATTTCAAGAAAAAAATATGTGATCACCGCGCCCAAGAGGGCGGTAGAGGCGGTGAGAGCGTTGATGCCCAACGCATTTTTCACAGAGTAACCTCCACGGATAAGAATGCCAAAATCACCCAGTTCTTGAGGGATTTCGTGCAGAACAATCGCGGCCGTAACGGCCAAACCCACGTGGAAGTCAATGAGAAACGAGCTGGCAATGATGGCTCCATCAATGAAATTGTGAATAGCGTCTCCGGTAATAATCATTCGCGCTGCGATGGGTTTTTGATGATCTCCGGTGTGGTGGTGAGAATGGCAGTGTCGCCAAATGAGAAATTTCTCAAGAATGAAGAAAATAAAAACGCCCAAACCAATCATGGGGAAAGCGGCGTGGGTGTTGTGTTCCATCGCTTCAGGGATCAGGTTCAAAAGCGCGTTCCCGAGCATGGTGCCTGAAGCCAGGCTGACAAAATAGAAGGTCAGAGTGTCTGGATTTTTTTTGGCCAGGAAAAAGAAAGCGCCCACAAAGGACAAAAGACCGACCAGGGTGGTGGCGATGAGAATTGAGAGGAAAATCATGACGCCGGACGTTAGCAAAAACAACAAGGAGGCGTCATTTGAGGATTTGTTGGAGGGCCTCGTTTAAGGCGGGGCTTTGGGTTTTTTCCCAATCTTCTTTAAAACTGGCCAAAGCGGCGGGCACCCGCGGATGTTGACTGGCCTTTAACACGCCCAGCAGCGACAACACCTCCAGCTCCGTTTCTCCCTTGGCTTTGAATTTGGTGAGTTCGGTTAAACGAAGGATGAGGTCTTCAATGAGTTCGCGGTTATCTCCCACGCCGCGTTCATTCAGGGCGGCCAGTGCTGCGTCTCGAATGCGGGGGTCTTGGTCGCGGTACAGTGTGGCCCAAGAAGAGCTGTAATCTTCGTGTAAAAGAACCAGCGCGATCATGCGCGGGCCAATCATCCGGTGGACCACGGGGTCGGGGTTTTTCATCGCGCGGTCATAGAAGTCAAAGGTGGAAAAATCGGTGTCGTTGCCCAGTGTCACCGGAGTGGTCTCCATAACAAATTCTTTGGCCGCGTCGGGTTCAAACACATGAAGGTTTGTTTTCTCCACCCATCCGTCTTGATCGGGTAAAAATTCACCCGCGGGTTGAGTCTCTTTGGTGGTGGCCGCCAAATAAATATCGAGGCCGGGTTGAACATGGGCGAGTGAGGGCGCGTTATCATCAAAAACCCGCACGACATCTCCCGAACGAAGTGAAAAAATAACCCGTTTCTTTTCAACCGAGTCATAGACGGGAACGTTGTCCCACAACACGACTCCCATGGGCAACCCTTGGCGTTTCTTCCGTCCGATGGCGCGCGGAGTCAATGGGGGAGGCGAGGAGGGGGGAGCTTTTGCCGTTTCTTCCACCTCATTGGGGGTGGAGGGAAGTATCAATCGGCGGTTCGGCGCTTCGGTTTGGTTCAAATAGGCGAGCATTTCATTTTTTGTTTTTTCAAGTTCGTTAATTGAAGGAACCGTCTCTTCTAAACTCCTTACCGCGGGAGGGCGGGCTTCTTCTTCCCGTTTGGTGGGCGGGGGGAGAGTTTGAAGGGTTCGAAAAAATTGAATCAGTCCGATTGCGAAAAGCAGAACGGCCACCAGGATTCCAAAAAAGACTTTCCGTTTCATGGGTGCAAGACTAGTAAAGAATTTTCAGCGTGAGGGTGTGGGTGAGTCCCAATTCTTGGTGAGTGGTCAAGCCATAGTCAAGACTGATGTTGACCCGCGTAAAGGAGTTGTTTGAAGATGAATTCTCGTAAGATATTTTCCCCAAGGTGGGCTTTTTTTGAGCGGATGAAACTTCTTCAAAGAGGTCTTCTTGCGCAATTTCAGCGCGTTCCACAGCGATGGTTTCCCCGTCCTCCATTCGAATCAAGCGGGTGTTGATGATATAGGTATCGTTCGATAAGTTGACCTTCCCGCTGATAATAAAAGCCGTTTCATTTTTTGAATCAATCGTTTTAAATTCATTGGATTGAGACAAGGCCTCATGAATTTTTTTATGAATCGAAACCGAAGCTTGTTCTGAGGAGTGAAAGGGCAAGACCGCCAAGGTGGGTTTCTCAACTCCAAGTTTGGTCGGAAGATAGGCTTGAATCATTTTGTCAGACAACCGTCCTAAAATCTGAACCGCCATGGGAGAGAGATTGGAGGCCGGTTTTTTTCCTGAGAGAGAGCTCTCAGACTTGGTGGAAGGAGGTAACGATTTTTGAGGTCCATTGATATCAAGGCCCACACCCCCTGAGAACTCAAGAGAGGTGTGGTGGAGAACCCCCCCTCTCACATGGAATGATTTTCCCAAAGACCATTCAACGCCGCCAGATTTTCGGATCACTTCGTCTTGCGCGGCGGCCACGTCCACCAGGGCCAGAACCCAGGGATTAAACCGGTAAGAAAGACTGCCCCGCGCGGTCCCGGGCAACGAATATTCGCTGTTGCTCAAACTCCCCGAGAATTTTTTTTGGAAACCTAAATTTTGAAACGCCAAACCAAAATTGAGACGGCTGTTGATTTTGTTGATGAATCCCGCGTCGATGGCGGACGCGCTGGTGGATTTTCCTTGGATCTTGCTATTGAGAGTTTTCCCCGTCAGTCCCACACTGATTTTTCTTGAGATAGGATAGGCCAAACCCACCGCAATCATTTGGTCTTTTACATCAAATTCGTCCAGGGGATGGTTGTTTTCATCAAAAGCGTCATCACTCACTTTAAAGGAGCGGTATTCAACTCCGATGACCCATTGATCCCGAGGAAATTCCGCTCCTTCCATACGTTCCAATGGAATCCCTGGTTTTCCTTTGGATTTGATGGGGAATCCCGCTGTAATGGCTTGTAGCGACGAATCCTCAAAATGATTGATAAAGCTGGCTTGTAGATCGATTCTCTCCAGACTGGCCAAGCCTGCCATGTGGGTGTCGATTCCTCCCGCGTCCCCATCGGTGGCGCCCAACGTGCCGCCCAGCGCCACGGCACGCGCGCTGATGGGAATTTTTAAGAAAGGAAACAAACTTGACCCAGCCCCTTTGGACGTTTCCGCATGGAGGGGAATAGGTCCTCCTATTATAAGGAGAGCTAGCCCGAATCCTGCAGTTAATAACATCGTCATTCCCGCGAAAGCGGGAATCAAGTTTTTAACCCGAATTCTGCGGTTGAAGGTATCGTCATTCATTTGGGGTGTCATTGTTTTATGGTGAACTTTCCTTTCAGATCCCCGACAGAGGTTTGGGCCCGGTAAAAGTAAATTCCCGGGGCCAGCAGAGACCCATCCTCGTTTTTGCCATCCCATGATTTGTATTGAGCGCCCCGAAGGGTTTGCACTTCCTCTCCCACCACATTAAAAATCTTGATTTCCACTCCCGCTTCATCCACACCTGAAGGCAACGCGAAATGAGCGTTGGCCGTGGTGAGTGGGTTAAAAGGATTCGGATAAAGATTGGTTTCTCCGCCAGCCGCTTTGGCCGATAAAACAGTGCCGGCCATGGCAGATTGGATCGCCAAGGAAGCGTTCAATAGACCATGGCCATAAGAATTGTTGGTTCCCAATCCGCGGTCGTTGGCAGTGAGGGTTAAATAGGTGGTGATTTGTTCAACCGACAGAGTCGGCGATCCCAGAGATCGCATGAGGGCCGCCACACCCGCCACAATGGGCGCTGAAAAGGAAGTGCCATCATTGCCGGTGGCGTCGTTAGGAGAACTGATCGTGTTGGGGGCGATGGTGGAAATAATCCCCACGCCAGGAGCCACCAGATCAACCGAGGGGCCCGTGCAAGAGAAAGAGGCCAAATTGTTCGATGCGTCCGTTGCGCCCACCGCAATCACCGAAGCGATGGAGGCGGGAAAGTTGACGGGGGACCCGTTGCCATCGTTGCCCGCAGCGGCCACCACCACCACATTGTTCGCGATGGCATTGTTCACGGCGTCTAAAACTGTTTGTGAGCTGGACTCGCCCCCCAAACTCAAATTAATCACAGAAGCGCCATTGGTGACGGCGTAGGTAATACCAGCGGCGATCGCCGCATAATCTCCCGCCCCGGCGGAGGTGAGCGCTTTGACTGTCATGATTTTGCACCCGGGTGCTACCCCGGAAATATTGACTCCATTATTGATTTGGGCCGCAATTATCCCCGCCACGCGCGTCCCGTGATATTCCCCGGTGTTGTTGTCAATGGGGGTGGCGCTGTAATCTTGTTCAGGACCCAAACTTGGGTCGGTATCAACAAAATCTCCGTCACCATTCCAATCAATTCCTATTTGTGTTCCATAGGCGCCTGAATTACCAGAGGGACTCGGATTGGACCAGAGTTGATTGCTTAAGTCGGAGTGGGTGGGAGTGATCCCAGTGTCAATGACCGCCACCACCACACTGGCGGCGCCGGTGGTTCCGGCCACGTCCCAGGCGCCGGTGATATTGGAATAGGAGGAGGTCATGAAATACTGTGAAGAAAAACTGGGATCGTTGGGAGTGTAAAGCGCGCGCAACACGCCATTGGGTTCGACAAATTCGATGTCGTCATTTTTTTTGAGTTGGGCCACAAAGGATTGAACGGATTGCCCAGGGGGGACATTCAACACATCCACGCCGATGTTCGCTAATTCTCGCTGGTGAATGGCGCCCATTCGACCCAGAGCGTTGCGAACTTGGTTGTTTTTGCCAGATTTGTATTTGACCAGGACTTGCGGAAGAACCATTTGTTTCTGCCCGGTTTCGGATTCGTAGCTCTGAAGAGCAGAGGCGGCGAGAAGCGGGGGGGAACTGAGGATGAAAATTAAAACAAATGCCTGGATTAGCCGGATATATTCAGTTGAAGCGTACCTAAAGGACCTGCACAAGACGCTGTCGCCCCGGCAATCTTTTGGCCGGGGCCCAGGTTTTACCGTCTGTGAAAACCTGGATCCCGGCCAAACGGCATGCCGGGACGACGGCCTTTGCCTCTTTTCGCAACAAGCCCAGAAAGTCATGATCTTCGAGCGCGAGTTTTGAAAAATGTTTTTTTGGGTCACCAATTCTCCACGTTCATGATAATTTTTTGGGTTGATCAACCGGCCTCGCGGCGAGGCGAGCCAAGGCTTCATCACGAACGCGGTAGAAATCTGGCATATCCGACTTGGCCACCGAAGAAGAGGCCGGAAAATTCATGCGTAAAAAATTCTGCTGCGCGCCGTTAACCAACATTTCGAAGTGTAGATGAGGTCCCGTGGATAGTCCAGTGTTCCCTACTTTTCCTATGTAGCGGCCTTGTTCCACCACCTGTCCTCTTCGAACGGCAATTTTGGAGAGATGCCCGTAACGGGAGACATAACGGTTGTTGTGTCGAATATCAATGCAGTTGCCATACCCTTTGTACCACTCAGCCCGAACCACCGTTCCTTTTCCGATGGCGGCCACGGGGGTTCCCACAGAAGCGGCATAATCGGTGCCGTGATGGGGCCGGTACACACGCAAAATCGGATGAAGCCGGCGCGGGTTGAAGCCCGATGAAATTCGGAACACCCCTTTCGTGAAAGGCGCCCGCAAAAATTCGCGGCGCATGGCTTTTCCTTCAGGATCGAAGTAGTCGGCGCGTTTCGCGTCATGGGATTGAAATCGAATGGCCACGTTCTCTTTATTTTTTGTACCAGAGCCTGTGTAAGAAGCGGTAATGACCCGCATGTGTTTACCGCCTTTGATCGGGTGGTCTTCTCCCACGATATATTCCTCTTCTAAAAGAACATCCAGCCGATCGCCTTTGCGTTGTTCGGTAAAAAAGTCAATGCGCCAGCCAAAAATACTTTCTCCCAATTCATAGGTCAGGTTGTCGATGAGTGTGGGTTCATAGCCGGCATTGCGCAGGTCCCATTCCAAAAATTTTGTGACCTCCACGCTGATGCGTTTTTCCATCCACACGGTTTTTTGCGTGACCTGTTCCGATTGATAGACGTCTCCGCTGCTTCGCGTGACCACAAAGGATTGGGTGGGATCAATTTTGTAGGTGAGTTTTTGGAAAATGCCGGTGGTGGAGGTGACGATTTCAAAATGATGTCCGGGCTGAATGCTTTCCGGCCGGAATTGCTCCCGAAAAGCCTTTTGGACCGGCGCCACATATTTGGGATCTAATTTGCCGTGACGGGTGAGGAGCAGACCAAACACGTCTCCCGATTGAACGGTGCCCGTTGTGATCACCACCGGTGGGGGGGCTGGAGAAAAAAAATGTTTCGCTTTTTTGGGAAGCAAAAGAGCGATTAAAAGAATCAACGACACGCTCCCCAAAATAAGGGCCACGCGTTGTCGAGGAGAAATGGGCGAGGAATTCATGCGGCGCGGATTATAACATCAAAAAAAATATTTTTTCCTTCGAAAAAACCGATTTTTCACTATGAATTTTGCGCGTTGACACGATCAAATATGTTGTAGTAGAAAGTCGCGCTGCCCCAACAGGTAGTGGTATCCAATTTTTAATGAGGTGATTCTCCCTATGCCGACTTCATCCCTAACCAAATCAAACTCCAGTAAATCCAAAAAGGGTCTCACGATCACACCCCGTTTTTGTTTGGCTGGTAAAGATCCCTATAAGACCATTGAATGGGATTTTAGGACTTCCAGTATTTCCAATCCCGATGGATCGGTTGTTTTCAAAATGGAAAACATTCGGATTCCCAAAAGTTGGTCACAAGTGGCCACTGATATCATCGCCCAAAAATATTTCCGCCGCGCCGGTGTTCCTGCGGTACTGAAAAAAATTCATGAAAGCGGTATCCCGGAATGGTTACAGCGTTCCACCGCGGACCTGGTGGAGTTGGCGAAACTTCCTGAAAATCAACGATATGTGGGGGAGGCTGATGCCGCCCAAGTTTTTCATCGGCTGGCTGGTTGTTGGACCTATTGGGGATTCAAATATGGTTACTTCGCGTCTGAAGAAGACGCTTTGTCCTATTACAACGAAATGGTGGTCATGTTGGCCCGGCAAGTGGCCGCACCGAACTCTCCCCAGTGGTTCAACACGGGCCTTCATTGGGCCTATGGAATTGAAGGACCGGCCCAAGGCCATATGTTTGTAGACCCCGCCACGGGTCAATTGACGCGTTCCACCAACGCTTACGAACACCCCCAGCCGCATGCCTGTTTTATTCAATCGGTGTCGGATGATTTGGTCAATGAGGGCGGCATCATGGATTTGTGGGTTCGGGAAGCCCGGATCTTTAAATATGGGTCCGGCACCGGCTCTAATTTTTCTGCCATCCGCGGATCCGGCGAACCTCTCAGTGGCGGAGGAAAATCGTCAGGTCTCATGTCTTTCCTTCGCATTGGCGATCGCGCGGCGGGCGCCATCAAATCAGGCGGCACCACACGCCGCGCCGCCAAGATGGTGACGTTGGATGTGGATCATCCGGACATTGAGGAATACATCAACTGGAAAGTGGTGGAGGAGCAAAAAGTTGCGGCGCTTGTCACGGGTTCGAGGTTGTGTGAAAAGCATTTGAACGAAATCATCAAGTCCGCGCATGCCTGGCCCGTTGAGAAAGAAAAATTTGATCGGAAGAAGAATACCCGATTGGCGGCGGCCATTCGGGCCGCGGCCGGTGCCTGCGTGTCGGCCAATTATGTGGAACGCGCTATTGCTCTCGCCCAACAGGGGGTCACCAGCCTCAAGTTCCCTGTCTACAACACCGATTGGAATTCGGATGCCTATGTCACGGTGTCAGGACAAAATTCCAACAACTCGCTTCGAGTGACCAATGGCTTCATGGAAGCGGTTGAAACTGGCGGCGATTGGCATTTGTACTGGCGCGTCGAAAAGGCCAAGGCCGCCCGTGAAGGCCGGGAACCCAAACCTTGCAAAACATTGGATGCCCGGGACCTTTGGAATCAAATTTCAAACGCTGCTTGGAGTTGCGCGGACCCGGGGCTTCAGTACGACACGACCATCAACGAATGGCATACCTGTCCCGAGGATGGACGCATTAATGCTTCGAATCCGTGCAGCGAATATATGTTTTTGGATGACACGGCTTGTAATTTGGCCTCGCTCAACTTAATGAAGTTTCATGATGAATCGAGCGGTCAGTTTGATGTGGAAGGGTATCGCCACGCGAATCGGCTGTGGACCATCACGCTTGAAATCAGCGTGCTCATGGCCCAATTCCCCAGCCAGGCCATTGCGCAGAAGTCGTATGACTTTCGCACCTTGGGTTTGGGTTACGCCAATTTGGGCGCTTACTTGATGGTCAATGGAATTCCCTACGATTCCCCTGAAGCCTCAGCCATCTGCGGCGCATTGACAGCGATCATGCATTGCGTGGCCTATGCCACTTCGGCTGAAATGGCGCATGTGAAAGGCCCTTTCCCTCGCTATTTCGCCAACCGAGAGGCCATGTTGCGGGTCATTCGCAACCACAGACGGGCCGCCTACAATGTGCCGGTGGACGACTATGAAGGTTTGAGCATTAAGCCGATGGGAATCAACCCCGACCATTGCCCGGCGCCCCTCCTCAAAGCGGCGCGCGAAGACGCTGATAAAATGTTGAATTTGGGAGAGGCCTATGGATTTCGAAACGCGCAAGTGACGGTGATCGCGCCCACGGGCACCATTGGTCTCGTGATGGATTGCGACACCACCGGCATTGAACCTGATTTCGCGTTGGTTAAATTTAAGAAGTTGGCCGGGGGCGGTTACTTCAAAATTATCAACAGTTCCATTCCGCCAGCCTTGAGGAAGTTGGGGTATTCGACCCCTCAGATCGAAGCCATTATTCAATACTGTCGTGGAGCGGGATCCTTGAAAGGCGCTCCGCACATCAACCCCGAGAGTCTCAAAGCCAAAGGCTTCACCGATGAAATTCTCAAAAAATTGGAAGACGCGTTGCCCCAAGCGTTTGATATCAACTTCGTGTTCAACAAATACGCGCTCGGCGAAGAATTTTGTGTGAAGACCTTGGGCTTCACCGAAGTTCAGCTCAACGATTGGAATTTCAACATGCTGAAAGGCTTGGGCTTCACGGGTGACCAGATCGCCGAAGCCAATTCCTATGTGTGCGGCACCATGATGTTGGAAGGGGCGCCCCATCTCAAAGACGAACATTTGGCGGTTTTCGATTGCGCGAACCGTTGTGGAACCAAAGGGAAACGTTTCATCGCTCCCATCGCGCACATTCAAATGATGGGCGCGGCGCAGCCGTTTATTTCAGGCGCCATTTCCAAGACCATCAATTTTCCCATGGAAGCGACCATCGCCGATATTCAAGATGCCTACATGAAATCCTGGCGATATATGATCAAAGCCAACGCGCTGTACCGCGATGGTTCGAAACTGAGCCAACCGCTCAACACGGCGTCCGATGAGGCGGCTTCTGAAGACTCCTCCAAAGCGGAAGCGCCTTCCACACCGCTCCAAGTGGCCGAGAAGTTGATTCACCGATACATCGCCAAACGTCGTCGGTTACCGGATCGTCGGGCGGGCTATACGCAGAAAGCGAAAATTGGCGGGCACACCGTGTATATTCGGACCGGTGAATACGAAGGCGGAGAATTGGGCGAATTGTTCTTGGACATGCACAAAGAAGGCGCCGCTTTCCGTAGCCTCATGAACTGTTTCGCTATTGCGGTGTCGTTGGGACTCCAGCATGGTGTTCCATTGGAGGAATTCGTCGAAGCGTTCGTGTTCACACGCTTCGAACCCAATGGTATGGTGAGCGGGAACCCCCGCATCAAAATGTCCACGTCGATCATCGACTACATCTTCCGCGAGTTGGCCATCACCTATTTGGATCGTCAAGACTTGGCTCAAGTTCAACTGGAAGATTTGCGGGTGGATTCCGTCACCAAGGGGCCGGAGTATGAATCGGAGGAAGTGATGTTTGAAAGAATTGTTCCTTTCCGAGAACCTTCTCCGTTTAAATTCACAACCCCACGCTCGGGCCATGTGGAAAACGAGCCCGCCGAAAAATTGGATATCTCTTCTCCGAAAGTCGATCACGCTGTTCCGACCACACCACGACTGACAACCGTGACATCCACCGTGACCCATTCTCCAACGGTGGAGGCCACCTCCATCAAAGCCGCTTCAGTGGCAACCGCCACCGTGGTCAATGGGGCTGCAGTTCCTGTATCATTGTCGTCCACGCCTCGTCCTGGAAAAGCCGACAGTGCGGCTCGGAAAATGCAGGAAGCGCGCATGAAAGGGTATGAGGGCGATCCGTGCCGTGAGTGCGGTCAATTCACCATGGTCCGCAATGGCACCTGCCTCAAATGCAATACTTGTGGTGCCACCTCTGGCTGTTCATGAACGAGGGAGAATACCATCCCTTCTTTTTGAGTTTGTTTCGAGTTTAGAGTTTGAGACTTGTGATTTAGAGTTTAAAAACTCGAAGTTTCAAATCACAAACTCGAAACTCGAGAAAAACCTCACCGCGCCATTCATTTAACCTTGAAATTCGTATCCAAAAATCAATTCAAAATTTGATTTTTCGTCTCAAATTAGTCTTTCCTTCCCCACGAAATTTTACAAGAAATTTACCGGATCTTAAGGCGATCTTAATCTCAACTAGTTAGTCTAGAGCATGGAAATGAGACGGATTCTCCATCAAACACAGTACTTTTTGTCGTCTAAGAAATCTTTGGCCCTTTTATTGGCTGGAGTGATGTTTGTTGAAATGGTGGCGGTTCCATTGGCCGAGGCCAACCAATATGAAGGGTTGTGGGCGGAACGTAAAAAGCAGATTCAGAAATCAGAACTGAAACCCTCCTCTCAACAGCTCGCCTCTTTGCCTGATTCCTTCTCGCATTCGCTGATCCATCCCACCCAATTGTTGGACCAAAAAGCCATGGCTCGTTCAGGCGCTTGGAGTTCTCCGGAAAACTCCGCCGTTCGAAACCGTTTCAGTCACTATTCTCAAGCGCTCCAATCCCTTTTGAAAAGTGTGCCGTTGTCCCACAGCACCGTTAAAGAAATATTTGATGTGCCCTCCGCCCCTGCGGCTCCTGTGGTGTTGGTGCAGGACATACACTTGAACCCCGAAGCGCAAGGGAACATCGCCAAGGTGTTGGCGTCTTTGATTGATGAAAAAAAAGTGGGCACCATTGGAGTCGAAGGCGCTTTCGGTGATTATGATTTTTCTCCGTTTCACGCCTTTGATGAAAAAAAGATTGTCGAGGAAGTCAGCCGGGATTTTCTTGAAAGCGGATATCTTTCAGCTCCCTCCTATGTGGGCCTCAACCGGCTTCAAACGTCCGTGCGATTTGTGGGAGTGGACGACCCGAAGAGCTATGAAGCCAATGTCAAAGCCTATCTCTCCACACGAGAAATGTTGCCGGCGGTCGAGCGGAATTTGGGCTCCGCTTCCAAATCGTTAGCCAAAAAGAAAACCTTGGTCTTCACACCAGCCCTCCAAGAGTTTGACGGTTTGCGCGCGGCCTACGACCATGGACAAATCGGGCTCGGAGTTTATGCCAAAAAATTGGCCGCGATGGGCGGCGAAGTTGGTTTTGAATTAGAGCGCTTCCTTTTGGCCCATCAAATGGAATCAAGTCTCGATTTTTCTCGGGTGGACCAAGAACGGAAATCAGTCATCGAAAAGCTGGTGGGGGGACTGGGCGAAAAAGAGGCGAAGACACTGCTCCAACAAAGCGTGGCCTACCGATTGGGTCACATGAGTTATGGCGATTATTACCGTCAAATGCGCGAAACATGCCAGAAGAACGGCATTGACCTTTCCAAGACGCCGGCTTTTGACAACTATATCCGCTACGTGCTTCTCTCAGACGGCCTCTCCGCTGAAAAACTATTTCGAGAAGTGGGCGAATTGGAAAAGGACGTACTCAAGCAAATGGCCCTTACGCCTGAACAAGAGAAGTTGATCGCACAAAGCGAGTTCCTCGCCTTGGCGGGCAAGTTGGTGAAATTTGAGCTGACGCCGGAGGAGTGGGGGAGTTATAAGGCAACAGTCCATGGACCATGGACCATGGACTATGGTCCAAATCTTTCGTCGTTTGAAAGATTTTACGAGGCAGCCGACCTTCGCAGTCATAAGATGATCCGGAATCTGCTGACGCAGATTCCAAAACCGAAGGTTTTGGTGGCCGGCGGTTTCCACACGGAACTTCTCACCGGTATCCTCAAGCAAGAGCGGATTCCCTATGTCGTGGTGGCGCCCAAGATCACCAAAATTTCGGATGAGGCCGGAAGCGCGTACTTAAGCGTGTTCGCCCGCGAAAAAACGCCCCTTGAGAAAATGTTCGCCGGCGAAAAACTTTTTGTGAGCCCCAACAATATTCATGCGGGATCAAAGGGAACGTTTTCAAAACCCCTGACCCTGGTCCTCTTGGCGGTCATTTCGGCCAGTATCTTTGCCGCTTCAGGAATACTGAAAACCAATTTGGGCATCACCGTCTTTCCGGAGGCCCTGCATGAAGGTCTCTATCAAGTTCAAATGGCGCTCCAAGGAGAAGTTCCACTTACGCTTTTTGTGGGTTTCGCTTCGGTGTTGTCTCATCCCTCCTCCGTTTCTCGAGAGTTCCAAACTTCTCGGTTTGCGGTTTGGTTTACAAATCCTTTTCCTTCCTTCGTTGGAAAGGTGAGAGACAAGTTGTCGATTGTGCGTCTACCTCGGTCGCTCTCTTTCACCTCACTTAAAGAAGCTTTGAGATCCTGGACCCCTTCTTTTGTGGGGGTAATGAATATGCCAATCCTACGATTGGCCCTTTCTGTTCCCGTGTGGGGAGCGTTGGCTTATTTTGTGCTGCCCTATGCCAGTGAGTGGATGGGGCATTTGGCCAGTATTCTTTCTCAACCTGGATCCCCTTATTGGTTACAGGCCGCTGTGTGGGGAGGCGTGGGTCAGTATCTATTTATCACTGCGAATATTGTGATGTTCCTCACTTTTATCACTGTGGGGATATGGATGGTTTCAAGGACGAAATGGGGACAGGCCATGCTCAAACCCCTTGTGGGTTTTTATGAAAGCCACAAGAAGAACTCGTTCTGGCATCATGTGTTTGATCTCGGATTTATGTTCTACGGGTTTGGTTTTAAACCCATAGTCAATGTGCTTCAAATAGCCCAGGGTGAAAAAATTGAAAACCCCAATTTACTGGAACAAACTTATGCGCGGGCTCCGCCTTTGGTCCAGATGTTGTTGTTGCCGTTTGTGGCTTCCCTTTCCATTGTGGCGGCCCGTTTTAAACTCCTTTTTTATTCCTATATTTCCAAAATCATTCTTTTGGCGGTGCTCACCTCCCTCATTGGTCCCAATGGCACATCGCTCCTCATGCATTTCAATCTCTTGGATCTGGTTTTTGGAGCGGGATGGGCAGGTCCTCTTTCTCAAATAGGGGGAATGACCGGGGCTGCTGTTCAATTCTTTTCCGTTTTTGGTCTCCTCTCTTCTTATATGTTGCAGTTGGTAATGGGTTATTTCGCCCGCGCCAAAGAAATTCGGCAGAAAGATCATAAAGACTCTCCCTTGCTGGTTCGCTGGACCGCTTCTTTCCTGGAGGCGTTGCCTTCAATTTTTTGGCGAATTCCCACAAAGGACGCCGAAGGGAAAGTCGTGGCGTGGCGCTGGCCTTTGTTGGTTTCTTCCCTTTCCTTTATCAAGTTCGGCGGGTTGCATTGGGTCTCTCTTGAAATTGAATTTTTGAAATGGCTCAGCTTGCCCTTCGCTCCTATTCATGCCGTGGTGATGAGTGTGGAAGACCATGAAAGAGGTGTGATGGGGGCCGCTCATCTGATGGAGAAAGCCATCTTGCCTCATTTGGGCGTTAACCCCGATTTGGCCATTCATCAAATGTTTGGTCTGGCTCCGGAAGGGAAGACAGCTCTTGAATCTCGAGAGGACAATCTTTTTTCTGATGCGCGGTTCGAATCGAGAGAACTCCAAGATCGAGCCCGCCTTGAGCCGTCCAGCGCTGAAGTCGGCGCCGGACCTGGAGGGGGCGGCGGGGGAGCGGGGGGGGGCGACGGCGAAGGCCGGCAGGGGCTTTGGGGAAGTATTTACCAGGTGGCGCGGGTGGTGGCGCCGGTTCCCTTTAATCTAATGGAGGCGCTGCCGAACAAACTCATCAACTCCACGCTGAGTTTGGCGACCTTGATTCCGGGGAAGGTGGGTGAGGAAGCGCGAGAGTTGAGAGAAGTGGCAGTTCCAAAAAAATCGGCGCTTCAAATCATCGATCAATGGGAGTCCGACACCCAACGGGCGATGGATCGAGTGAAGGGCGACAAGGTTTCAAAAGAGGCGCTAGAGACGACGGGTCTCATGCGAATCTCTCCCAGGGACCCAGCCAAAGACAAACCGATTTATTTGTCATTGCCGAAATTCAACCGGTCGGATTTTTATGTGGGATCGGACGGGCGCGCCTATTTCAAAGGAAACTTCCTACAGGGCCTGAAAGCGCAAGACAAGTACGCTTCTTTCAATTTCGATGTTCCGGCTCCCGCGCTCTTGGGACTGGAGAGTTTGAAGGAACTCAGGGAAATCAATGAAAGAAGAATGAGGGATCAAGAAACAGCTGGTTCCACTTACGGAGAGGGCGAAGAGATTCCCGAAAATGTGCTGCTTGCCCGCGATCGAGAGGAGGCCGCCGTACACAAAGCTTTCGCCTCGATATTGCTGGCCGACAACCGGATGAGTTTGAGGGCCACCAAGGGCCAGTCGTTGGTCTCAATGGTGGATGATGGATTATTAAAAGGAATGCTTGAGCGGGTGGTCCCGCTTGAGAGTTTGCGGAATGATTTTAAGACGGGCCGTTATGACGTGAAGATGGTGACCTTGGACCCCGTGACGGGGAAAGTGCGGCACGTGTACGCCCATGAACGGATTTCTTCTTTGTCCAATTGGGATCGACGTACCAACCATATGACACAAGAAACCTATGCGGAAAGTTACGTGAAAATTGACATCAAAACCGGCCAAGTCACGCGTGACCCCTATCCCGCTTCTGGTTTGGTCTCAACCATTTTGCCCAAGCCAGTGGACGGGGTAAAAGTCGAGAAAGAAGAGAAATGGACTACAGATGAAATTTTCAATACCCAGCAGTTCAAGTGGGCAAACAACGAAATGTATGCTTCGAAGCTTATGGGAGCGATAGGAGACTCAAACATTTTGCCCAAGACAGTGGACCGGGTGAAAGTCGAGAAAGATAAGAAATGGACTGCAGATGAAATTCTCAATATCCAGCAGTTTAAGCGGGCAAACAACGAAACCTATGCCTGGATGCTCACAGGAACAACGGGAGAGCGGATGGTTCTCGAATCTCGCGTTTGGAAGCCTGGTATCGATTTGGAAACGAGCGACATCGCCCTGGTGGCCGACAATGCCATATTGGGAAATGTTGTTGGAATGACTCTTGAAACATTTCGTGAAGGGCGGTTGGATTTCCAACGCATCCAGCTTCGTTCCGGGGTCAGTGATGATGTGGGATATATGCGTTATGTGGAGCGCCTTGTGTCTGAAATTCCGCCAACCAACATTATGGGGTTTCTGGCTGCCGCGGAAGCCCTCAAAACCATTGACACATCCACCGTTCGGGGCCGAATGGGATTCCATCAAATCCAGAAAGCATGGGATTTTCACGAAAAAATATTCCAGCCAATTGGATCTCAAGGAGAAATAATTCAATCCTATGTCACCTTATTAAAGAGCCTTCAACCGGGCTTTTCAACTTTTGATCCCGCTTTGACGAGGAGGATAATGGATGAACTTGTCACGATGGGCCGTGGACATCCGAAGTGGCAAATGATTTACGCCAGATTAACTCAAAAATTGGCCAACGAGCCACAGCTTAAAAAACTGATCCACGAAATTGGTGATATCAGGGGTTACGGACCAGCGCACCCTTGGTTTGATTACATGATGAACTTTAATTATTACTTTGACCGCTATGGGCCCGGTCACCCCGTCAATCGAGCTGATCCACTTTTGCGAGAAGAATTGGAGAAAAAATCGCCCAACGCACAACAATTGCGGCGACGAGTTTTCGATTCCTTCACCTATTGGGGATCTGGGCATCCGCATTATCAAGCCCAGATTCGATATTGGGAAGAACTTGAGAAACAAAAACCCAATTGGACCCAAATGAGAATCATGATGAACAAATACGGACATGAATCACCACAAGTGCAGGCATTAATATATGGTCGGTTGGACGGATATGGACTTGGCCACCCTCTACAAATGACTGCTTCTTATGGGCCCCTTTGGAGGTACGGCCAAAACTTTTCGAAAGTTCAAACCGCCGCGGAGATTCAAAACCTATTAAATGAAAATGGGAAGTTCTGGGAGTCGTTGAAGGCCCTGCCTCAAAGCCAAGGCAAAATTTCAAAAAATAACTGGGAAAGTGATCCGGCCCTCGCCTTGGGTCTCGCGGCCTATCGGGGGAAATTGAGCGAATTAAAAAATCAGATGGATCAGCATCTTGCCAAGGGAAATCGTGAAACCTTTAAAATTTTGGCGCAAGAATTCCAAGATGTCTCAAGAAAAATGACCGTTGTCGATCCCGATGGGAAAAAAATGGTGGCGGTGTGGCCGGGCGTGTTTGCGGCCCAAGAAACTCTGGAAGCGGAAAAAACGAAAGCGGGCATTGAAGACAAGGGGCAGAAGCCGCCTCGTTCCCAGGATGCGTTATCGGCTGCGTATGAAACCATTGATCGGCTTGAAAGGGACACAAAACGGGGAATAGAGAAATTCAAAAATGCGCCCGCCATTGCTCAAGCCTTGGAAACCCGCGGGGTGATTCGAATCCTCCCCAAGGATTCGTCTGCGGGGCAACCGATCTATTTCAAGTTGCCCGAATTCAATCGGTCGGATTTTTATACGGGGGCGGATGGCCATCTTTACTTCAAAGGAAAATTTTTAGATGAAATCAAAGCCAACCCCAAATATCGCGGCTACAATTTGGAGGCTCATGCCCCCGCGCTCTTGGGACTGGAGAGTTTGAAAGAACTCAGGGGGTTCCGTGAGAATAAGCAAAGAGAAAACGAAATGTTGCCTCCAACCGACGTGCCGGAAGAGGTGCATATCGCTCGTTTAAATTTCCAGGCAGCCCAGCACAATGCCTTGGCCTCGGCCCTTCTCATTGATAACCGCTTGAGTGTGCATGCCACAAAAGACAAATCTCTGATTCATTTTATGGGAGAGAAATCCCTTGAGAAAATTATTCCGAATGAAAAATTGAGAAACGACTTTAAACAGGGACGGTTCAACGTGGTCATGGTGACCAAGGACCCGAAATCAGGGAAAATCCGTCATGTCTACGCGAACGAGCGGATCGCTTCCCATACTCCCGTTGATCGACAAACCAATTCGGCGACCAAGGAAACCTATTCAGCCAGTTTCGTTAAGATTGATTTGGTCACCGGGAAAATCGAACGGGACAAATATCCCGCCTCCAGTGTCGATTCCAGCCTCCTTCCTCTCCCGGTGGTGAAGGTGAAAATTGACCCAAAAGAAAATTGGTTGCCCAGAGAATACTTGAGTATTTTCAAATTCGAGCGGGAGAATGGGGATGTATACGCCTGGATGCCCATGGGCGCTTCGGGTCATCGGATGGTTTTGGAATCCCGCGTGTGGAAACCGGGTGTTGATTTGGATACCAGCGACATCGTGATGGTGGCGGACAGCGGTCTCCTGGGCAATATCGCCGGGATGATCAATGAATCCTTTCATTGGGGCAGGGTGGGACTAAATCGCATCCAATTGCGAGAAGGGGTGAGCGACGATCCGGAATATATGCGTTTGGTCGAGCGGGTCATTGCGGAAATTCCGCCGGGAACTTTCGTTAGCTTTTTGGCCATGGTGGAAGCGCTCAAAACAATTGATGTTTCAACTGAGCGGGGCCGCCAGGGTTTCGAAAGGCTAAAAAACGCCTGGGATTTCTACCCCCGGTTAAATATCTTGAAGTATCGGCACGTGGCTGAAATTCGTCAACACATCGCTTTGTTAAAAAGTTTGAAGCCTGGTTTTTCGATTTATGACCCCGCATTGAGAGGAAAATTGAAAAGTCTCCCTCAGGTAGACGAGGTCGTAACCCACGACCTCAACTCGTTGCCCATGTATACACCTCTCGCCCACCAAAAGGTCGCCGAACTGATTTTCCCGTCACGCGATATGGGGCGTCCCGAATTTTTTAAGCCGTTTGATGTGGATGTTTCAGGGGGAGATCCCAATTTCGGAATGGGCCATCCAGAGCGTAAAATTTTTGACCTTTTGTTGGATTCACGTCTGTCGGAGGTGCCCAATCTTGAAAAATTGGTGAATGAACTATCCGATATTTTGGAGTTGGGAGAGAACCACCCCCTGCGGAAAAATCAACAGAATCTCGATTTCGATCGACTTGGTCTGACACAACGGGCTCCTTTGGCCAAACAAATAGTGTTACATGAACTTTCTCAAGAAAATCCTGACGCGTCCCGAATGCGAGAAAGAATTTTAAATTTGTCCAAGGCGGTGTCCAGCGCCAATGCGCAGTATCTTCGCCGATATTGGAAAGAGTTAAACAATCCCAGTCTTAACTGGAGACAAGTGGTGGCTGAAAAAGGAGATTGGGGGCCTGGACATCCAGAGTTTAAAACGATCACAGCAGGAAAACTGTCGAGGTATGGGCTTAATCACCCCGATCAAATCGAAGCGGCTGAGGGGCCTGTTTTCTCACCAGGAAGTCCCGACGGAGTTCGGTTACGTGCCATTCAACAACTGACCCAGGGCAATCAAGAATTTTGGAAAAAATTAAACGCAATCCCTGAAAGTAAATCCACCGCCGGTCCCCGCGATTGGGAAAGTGATCCGGCCCTGAGTCGTGGCCTCGCGGTCTATCGGCAAAAACTCAGTGAGATGGAAAATCAAATTAAAAATCTGATCAATGAGGGCCAACTGGACGCCGCCCGATCTCTGATTCAGAAGTTTCAAAAAATTTCAAGAGAGATGTCGGTGGTGGATCCCACAGGAGGAAAAAAAGTGGCGGTGGTCCCGGGCCTTTGGGCGGCGGAGGAATCGTTAAAGAACATCGAGAAAAAAACCGGCTTGAATACGGATAAAGAATCGCGGTCTGAGTCCCCTATAATAAATATTCCTGGGATTCGGTTTCCCTCTGAAATTCCAGCGCCGGTTCTGGGTCTCATTTCCGCGCTTCCCATGAGTTCTTGGGCTTTTGTTTCCTTTCTTTGGAGGGGGGCGGAAGAGGTTCAGGCGCCGGGAAAAACCGGCAAAGTCCCTCCCGCGGCCCCGGACCGTCCTGTTTTGAGGACCCGAATGGACGAGTGGAGTGATCGACACCGATTTCAAGGTTGGCCCCAAAGCAATATCGCGGGAGATCCGCAAATCAACGGCGTGGCTTTTCTCTATGATTTGGCGATGGAGGCCCAGCGGTTTATTTCTGCCGCTCAATTAACGGACGCCAAGGTTTTATTGAGGACCATCGGACGGACCTGGTGGCCCTCCAAAGGCGGTTTTATTGATTCATTCAACCTCAAAAGGAATGAACCGCTCGATTATGCGCAGCAAGAAGTGCGCGTGACCAATGGTCCCAACATGCATTTGGCTCTCTCTTCATTAACAGTTTGGGCTGCCGACAAGGGGAACGACGCTGAACTTTTCCAGTTGGCGAAATCCATTGGAGAATTTGTTCTGAAACAGCAAAAGGCCGATGGAGGAATCCCCTATGGTCCAGAGCCCCAGAAATTTGACAATGGGGTTTCCTATCAAGCCGATTTTAATTGTGAATATCAAATCAACGCCTATGCCTTGTTTCATCGTTTGGCGCTCATCACCGGGGAAGTCCGTTGGGAACAGGCCGCTGAGAGAGCGCTTGATTACTTGATTCGCCATCACTATGACCCCGTACAGAAAGAATTCTGGGACACAAATACGCGAGGACAACGGGGAACCCCGCCCGACGTTCCAGGATGGGCCTTGTCGATGGTAGGTCCGGAAAAGTTGGCGGCCAAAGGGGTGGATATTGAGGCCTTGGTGAATGATTTGGGGGAAATTCCGTCCTTTTTCGTCACGGAATGGTTGATCAACCAAATGAATGGTCTGAAGAAAGGAATTCAATATTTGGAAAGGGCCCAAAAAACTGCCCAAGCGGCCAACGCCAAAAACAAATTACAGGATTTAGAGGATATCGTAAGACGACATCTTCCTTTGCAGCCTGCAGAGAAGGGGGCCGGCTTGGCCTATGCCTATACCAAAAGCGGTGACAAATGGGTTTCCGCTGAAGGCGTGGATACCCTCTGGGGGCACAAGACCCAACAGGGCTCAAGTTTGGTGTCGGCCACAGCGGTGGCGTGTTACGCGCGAGGGCATGACCCGGTGGCGGGGGAGCTGAAAGGCCAACCCATTCCTTGGGAATCTTTCCGATTCGCCGCCAAAAAAATGGCCCCTCTGCGCACCGATGAAAAAGAACCCACCCAAAAAATTGAACCCTTAAAATCAAAACGAGACGTTCTTCCTTCTGAAGCCGCCAAGGCGAAAATATACCGAACAGTTTACAAGGATGATTTGTACAACACCTGGACGGCTGTCATCAACCGAGCGACCGGAAAATTTTCTCACTTCGAAATATTTGACGTGGCAGGACGCAAAGTGGCGCATGTGGACGGCCAAATTACCGTGAATGGGGTTCCTGTGACCGGAGCCATTCGTTCGCTGGGAGATAAAGACCAAATTGAAGCGGGTGGTTTTCGAAAATCGCTCCTCAATGCCAATGGCGCCAAAGAGGGCGAAGAGCTCTATGTGATCGGAGGCGACTCCGCCCTCCCCGCCAAAGAATTTTACTATCAGACCTTGAAAAAGCTCCAAAAAGATCAGCCCATTGAAACCGCCAGCTCGAATGCCAAAGGGCCAGACGGAGCTGAAGCGTTGTCCCCGCAATCGCCCATGATTGATTGGGTGGCGATGAAAGAGAAAGAGGGAGAAAGTTATCTGGCCGGCTATTCTGTCCCTACGCCGGCACTGCCGGACGCGGTTCTATTGCAAAAACGTTTTGACGACGGCCGCGTGGAGGTGCATTCGAAGCATGTGTTCAGTCCCGAAGCGGCCGAATGGATTTCCGGTCGGGTGGAGATCTACCGTTTTGGAAAACTTTATCGGACTCGAGAAATTGAATTGGATCCCAAAGGTCAAATCGTCAAAGATGCTGAGGGACGGCCTCGTTTTATAACCAAGTACCTTCAGGCTGATGATCATGGAAAAGTCATGTCGTTCGATAACGACAGCATGGAAGTGGACGGGCAAGTGGTTTACATGGACGTTCCCCGCAAAGACGACCTCTCTCGAAAAGAACGAATCATCATGGACCTCGAAAAACAACGATCCATATTTCACTTGACCCGAAAATATGTGCCCATTCCCAAAGAGGCCTATGCTTTGAATCCCGATGGCACATTGGGCGATAAACTGGCCACGTTCACGACGCGTCACCAAATCGAAAATAAAGATATCAAGTTGTTGCAAATTCGTCGGGACAATGCGGATCAGACCTGGATGGGCGAAGAATATAGGGAAGCCCCGGAGAAATATGAAGACGACCTGGGGCAAAACCCGGCGCTTCAACTCAAGAAAATTTTCCAAGGAAAAATTGAAAATGGAAATCGGGTTACCCAAATCATTGAACAGGTGTATTACGAAAATGAAGGCGCGGCCATTCCGGAAGATATTCGCAACAGCGCCCAAGCCTCGGGCCGTCAAAACAGTCCCTCCGACCATGGGGAAATTGGACGACAGAGTTTTGTTTATGAAAATGGCACGGCGCGCAAATTGGGCCATTCGGTCAAACATCTGTCTGTTGATTCTTTCTTCTCCAATGACGCAGACCGGAGTTTGTTTTCAGGAACCGTTCCCAGCGAACGCTTCGAATGGGGATACAACGAAAAAAAAGGGGAATATGTCCGCCGCCGGACCATCGAATTTTATAACGGCTTGACGTTGGTGGGCCGGATCGATTGGGACAAAGGGGTTTTGTCCGTCAAACGGACGGGGGGAGAATACACTGTCGATCCGACCATGCCGAACCGGGAGAAGGCGGGGTGGGACGAATACCGGTTTCTCAGAGATGGGAAGGATGTTTCAACCGGACACCGCGAGGAACTGGGGCTTTATAGCGTGGACGCTTTGGTCCCGGATGTTCTGGCTCAAGAGCCGCCGGAGTTGGCCGACGCTCGGGCGGCTTTTCAGGTCTATCAATTCGAACCGAAAGACAAACGGTTCCACTGGAAACAATCGGCTCTCTTGGATTCGCGGGGCGTCACGCTGGCCGAAGTTAAAAAAGATCCGCTCTATTTCTCGCCGGATAAGCAAGTGATCGACCTGATCGATTACAAGGGTTCCTTCCTCAATAAGATGTTGGGCACAGTCGAAGGACGTCAAACCTATTTGTTTGACCCGAAAACAAAAACCATTAATTTTCAGAAAGACAACACCGGCCAAAATGTCCCGATTGGAACAGCGGTTCGTGTTGATCCAGCTTCTCTCCTTAATTTTTCCAGCAAGAAAGAAGTCCAAGATCTTCTGGATCGCCCGGAGGTGATGGCCTTTAAAATCACCGATAAGAGGAATGCGCACACTTTCATTGATTTCTTTGACAATGAACATGGAGACAAATACATCGCGCGCATTGAAGGCTCCCAAGGGCAGGAGCGTTTGTTGATTCCTTCCTATGATGAGAATTTGGTGTCTCAAGGAGAAAATGCCTATGAACTCAATAATAAGGACGTGGGTCAAAAAACAGATCGCACCCGCATCAACAAAGACGCCGCCCTCCGTCAATCCCTCATTTCCCAATTAAAAGATGATTATCCCGTATTGGCCAAAGAATTGGAAAATGCCGTCGCTTACGATATTGAACCTCTGTATCCCTCCGGTGATGATGGTGTGGAACATCCCAGGAAAACGCGTACGGCCTATTTCCGCAATCATCAACTTTTGGCTGAAATAGACTGGACCCCAGATAAAGAAAAGCTCAATTTGAATTTTTACGATGAGGGTCAGCCGTGGGTAAATTCCATGGGACTCGTGATGAGTTTTGCGAATAAACAAATGGGACGGGTTCTCAGTATGTCCGTGGTTGTCAACCATGGAGTGGATTCATCCATCCCTGGCACTCAAGCTGTTCATGTTTTGGATGCGGGAATGGGCGCTTCGTTCATCGAATATCGCTCAAAATATGGGGTTGAAGCGCGTGATGAAGGGAGCTATTTGGCAACAAACACCAAAGGGGATGTCCTTAAAGACGAGAATGGACAGCCGTTGGTGTTAAATCTTGACCAAATCGAAATTCAGGACTTGTTGCGAAGAAATGAGGTGTTGGCCTTCATCAAATCAGGTCAAGTGGAAAAGGCCCGCGAGCGAATCAGCCGTGGTTATCAGGGTTTTGCCCGTTTAAATTATATTTACAAAGAGTGGAATGGTTTTAGTGCGTCTCATCTAAGAGCTTTGGGAGTGGCCTTTAGAACAGAAGCCCATCTCTTCACACCCAAAAACAATGGGAACAATGGCGAACCTGAAACAAAAGCCGCGAGCACCTCTGAGCTCACAGGGTTGGAAATGGTTCCTGGAAAAGGAATGCGTATAGAAACCTTCCGGCATTGCGACAGCACCTATTCTGGCGATCCTCTTGAAACCGATCAGAAGTTCATAACAGATGAGGAAGGAAGGAAAAAAGAAATTCTGTATGGTGGATCAATAGGGAACACATTTGAGCAGCGACGAGATAATTTTAAATGTGAAAAACACTTCTTCGCGTTTGTGGGTCCTGATATGGGTCCCAATTACATCTACAACATCGCTGATAAAACCCTCACCCTGAACGTGGATCCCAAAACCGGCCAACGAACTCTTTTCCAAAAAGCCAATTCCACGGAAATGATCCCTCGCGGAATTCTCTACAAAACCCAAAGAGGGATAAGCTTTGCCCCCCTTGTGTATCCGGATTGGGTCAAGGACGATTTCGACAAATTTAAATATCTGCAACAACAAGTGAAAACGATTTCATTTGACGCGTTGACCCTTAGTTATGTGGAGGTCAAAAATGAACGGGGCGAATTGACAAAAATTATTTCTGGTTTTGAAGAGAGTGAGATCGGTCCAGATGGCTATGTGAAAAATATTCGGGATGGGAAATACATCAATTTCCTTAACTACTCGATGCTTCTGGACTTGGCCAGTTTATGGCATGAATCGATTTCCGAGGGCAGTGACATCTTTGTCTTCAAACCAGGGCAGTTGGACCGCAGCAGTTATAGCGATGCAGATTTTATCGGTTCGCTCAGTCAGTTGAAATTCAGAAAAGATCAAAATGGATATTACATGGCCTATGAAGCCAAGGACCGCCGCGAGGGCGGGGCGCTTTTGGAAGTGGCGGTGACCACCTTTGGAACGCCGAAATACATTGAGTGGAAGGGTATGCCCGGTGAACCCGATCGAATTCGGTTGGTTTACAATGCCAACGGATTGCCGGCCTATTGCTTGGGAATAACAGGGGATCGTCAAGAGATATGGCGAACATTTTCGCATGCCACAGTGCGAGCGGGTCAAGATCGATACTTGGTCATCCGTGAAAACGATCCAGCAAGATCATGGTTCATTAGACTCTTGTATCCCGCCCCTGGCTGGATTGTTTACAAGAATGGCGTGGTGATGGCGAAAGAACAGGAAGGGGAAAGACGCACGGTTGAATATCGAGCCGAGTGGAGTTTCAAGGACAATATTTTGAATTCCTTGGGGTTGAGGTTTTTCCTCAAAGCTCAAGAAATAGCGGAGGCAGAGAAAATTATCGCCATCGCGGAACGTGATAAGCTTTTCTCCGATGCCTCCCTTCCTGCTGATGTGAAAATTAATGCTTGGGCGCGGATGGAGCGGTTCCTGTTTTTATCTCAGATTGTGGCTTTGATTGTCGCCGCTCTCACCGCTTTTGGAATGTTTATGTGGCGGTTTTTAACTTTGACGGTGAGAAGAGTGGAGATCAACAGGGCTTCCGCTGAACAGTTGGAGCAAGTGTTTTCCCATAGAGCGGTGGCAAGAATCGTGACTTATCGAAATCAAGTGGGAGTGATTCAGAGTTTCGATGAAATTGTTCCCTTGCTTCGCGAGGATCGACATCAATATGTGAATTTTGAAGCAGCAATGAAAAGTTTGCGAAAGAAAGTGGTGTTCAGATCCCGCGCTCCGGATGCGCTCACAGCTGAAAACCTTAAAGTCCTTCTTGACACTCCCCGAGAGGCGCTTCCTCAATTACAAGCGCAAATGGATAATTTCATTGGCCTCAATCTGCTGACCCAAGATCAAATAAACGGCCTTGTTCGCACACTGGCCGGGAAATTAAGTCCACACTCCGTATCTCAAAACTGGTTTGAAAGAAGAATACTTCGGGATATGTTCCGCGCGGCCTATTGGGATGAAAGGGGGGCCATGAAACCGCAAGTGAGAGCAAGCCTCCGCAGTGAAATTGCGCTTGTGTTTGATCGTGTGGGCCTTCCGCTTCAAGGGAAAGATCAATTCGACAACACGAACTATGTGGATGGTTTGATCGAGATCATTTCAAAAGAAATTCCAATGGACGCGATGGATTTGCCTGAGCCGGTGATGGGACAAGTGACAGGGCCCAGTTTCTTTGTTCCCAATCAGCAAATGGGGTGGAAGACCGTATCGTTGGAAGAATATGTGATTCAAAATGCGGTTATACCCCGAATCATTGGATATATCGACAGCAATTACCCGGTGGTCAAATGGCTAACCAGAGAAATCCAAGGTTTGTTGATGGCAAATAATACCCCCGCCCAGATTCAAGCCTTTATCAACCGACATGAACAATTTTGGTACCAAGTTTTAAAGGACCAACATATGCGGTTGGAAAGCAACCGTGATATGCGTCGTGTGGCGCAGGCCTATGTGGATGATGAAGACCGTCGTTGGGAATTCTTGTTAACCTGGGAAGATCTCAATGATGCTTTCCGATTTTATATGGGAGAGTCTGAGCTAGAAACTGACGGCCGTTTGCCTCAGCGGTTCATGCAGCGCCCTGAATATACGGAGGCCCGTGGGCAATTTGATCTTTTGCTCAAACGAATTGGATTGGGCGTTTATCAAGCTCCGAACAATGCCAAAAACAATTTAAGTTCAGACCTCATCCAATCTATCGTCAACCAACATATGCAACCCATGGTGGAAAATGTTCGCATGGATTTTTACCGTTTCCCTGATGTTAGAGCGGAGCGCGGAGAATGGAAATTATTGGGAGTTGTTCTCAAATATGTTTTGGACAGGCGGTTTTGGAGAAGTGGGTGGGGGCCCTTAATTCTGCTGTCAAGTGTGTTGGTTCCCGTGGGCGCGGTGGCGGCGATAGTGGCGGGTGTGCCCTTGGGTTGGGTGCTCTTGGGAGCGGCTGTTTATTTTGGCCCATTGTTGGCTTTGCTTCTTCTCTGGTTATCCTTCCGGTCTTTGACTTTGAAAGAAAAGCGCGCTTCTTTCCATTGGGGTTATTCCATTGCGCTCTCCATGGCTTTCGCGACATTTGTTTCGGTTTTTATTTTCTATCAGATCATTTTCATGCCCATCCCCGTTTCGGTGGCCAGTCTGATGTTGGGGTGGTGGACAAAACCGCTTTTGATCGTTCTTTCATTGAGCGTTTTGCCCGACATGTATGTGCTGACCTATTTTGGGATCACCAATGTTTTAAAGGGCTTTGTGCGTGTGGGGGCGGGGCAAAATTATAATTTCGCGCAAGCCCAGTCGTTTAGCACCAGTCCCGCTTGGGGGAGGGCGGAGCGCGTGTTCAACTACGTCATGCTGACCTTGGGCGTTTCTTCGCTTTTCGTTTTTGGATTCAACACCATGACCTATGTGCTCGTCACCTTGGTTGTGTGGATTGTTTTCATGGCGATTCGAAATGCAAAGCCCCACACGCTTGGTGCGGTTCAACTTTTGCCCAAGTTATTTGAAGGGGACTTTGAGAAAGGTCCAAATGAACCTCAATACTTGGAAATGTTTGAGATCAACGTGAACGGTTGGGCCGAAGAAACCTGGTTAAGCCCGGCGGAATACCGGGAAATTAATGGGGCGATTCAGGCAGCCAAACAGGCCAAAGCCGCAAATAATTTGGCTGGGTATAACCAAGCCGTTCAAAATATCCAGTCGGCGGTGAAAAAAATAAAAGCGAAACGTACCCAGGGATACATTCAAGATTGGGTCAACACCTTTTTCCGCAATGACATGCCTCCCGCCCCTACCAACAATGAAGAATTGCGGTCAGTTTCTTACCAGTTGGCAGGGTTCGGTGAGAATGGCTATGTGATGTACAACCTATTCAATAAGTTGGATGGAGCTGCTAAACAGACGCAGTTGGGAATGTTGGCAGTTTCTTATCCTGAAGAGTTCCAGATGTTGCTGGATAAAATGAAAGATCAGGGGCTTATTAATGCAGCGCAACTCACCGAATTGGAATTATTGAAAAAGAAACCCAATCACATATTGACAACATTTGTAGAGAACAATTCGGATCATGCCCCAGCCATTGCCACCATCGAACATTGGTTCAATATGAGATCTCAAACGATCTATGCCAATTTTATGGGAGCCCTCAATGCCAGGAAAACCTATGCCTATTACCTTAAGAAGTTCAATCCAGAGAAATCCGCAGAAGAGATTGAGGGGATGGCCCGGAAAAAAGTTCAAATTGTTGTGATTCACACCATGGTCGCCAAATCCATGGTTGATTTTTTGAGAGGGGTTTTTGCCAATGATCCCAGATACCAAG
Organism: Elusimicrobiota bacterium; assembly: GCA_022072025.1. NCBI lineage: Bacteria > Pseudomonadati > Elusimicrobiota > Elusimicrobiota bacterium. Next base: position 56,764 of record JAJVIP010000006.1, on the reverse strand, counting down.
GATTGTCATTAAACGAATATCGGGATTTGATCTCGAAAAACATTATTCAATTCCCACCGAATGGGACCAACGGAGTAAATTTGGCTCCTTTCCCCAATTCCGGAGACTACAACAGTTACAGGAAATATATGGAGCTCATGGTGAAACATGACATTGGCATCTATTATGGCGCAAGAACCGGGAAGGCCGATATTCATATGGAGAAATATCAAGGGTGGATGCACGTCTTGAAAGATTTGCGAGGCGAACTTGTCATTGCCAATGATTTTGACATGCGTCTTCCGATTCACGAAGCCTGGGGGGTCCCCTGTATTGGTCGGGAGTTTGATATGGACCCACGTTTGGGAGTGGCGGTATATACCGGCGATATTTTCACCAAACCTTTGTCACCGCAGGCGTTTGTGATGGCGACCATGGAAGAAGGCTGGTTGTGGGGAGAACAACCCACAAAACGCGAGGTGGGAGCGTTGGAAGCCTATGGAAAATTTGTATTTCGGCGCTCGATGATTCGTTATTTGGAAGGACTGCCGGATCACTATGTGGCTGAAGATGCGAAAACCGCGGAGAGGGTGTTGCTGGCGGGGGGGCGAACCACCCATTTGACCTATTACAAACCGGGGAAGGGACTGAGCAATCAATGGGCGGGATCTTTGAATCCGTTGAGAAAATGGTCGGGGGATGCGCCCGAGTCCGTCTATGGCCCGATCTTCTCAAAGTTGATGTATTCGCCTCATCTCCACTGGACTGTGAAACTAGACGCTTTGATGAGTTATGGGTTCTATTTGAAAAAGCCATCGGTGGTTCGGGTCACCAGCATGGTCTTAATCATTTTCTATTTCTTAAATCTGAACCCCTGGTTTGGGTTGCCCTATTTGTCCTGGGTGGTCAGTTTGATTATATCTCAAGCCATTGGGTATGGCGCTCTCATGCTTTATGTGGACCGCAAGGGGTGGTGGAAGGGGGCTGCTCAATATTATTTTTGGGACCTGCCCTTCAAAATATTCCCGTTCGCCACCGCCATTACTCCTCAATATGCGGATGCTGTTCAAAAAGGAATTGAAAAGAAAACTCAATTCTTGAAAACAGGTGGAAAAGGCGGGCCGCTTGAACGAATGACTTTTGATCAGTTGTATTACATGATGCAATACACCATTATTCGCGGAGTGGTCCTTACCCTCATGGTGGTGTTTCTTTCCAATTTTGACCCGCTTAAGTTCGTTATTTGGCTCCCTCAGATTTTGACGGTTTCTTTTGGATGGTGGATTGGGCCGTTCTATTTTAACCCCACTTTTTCCTGGAAAGATCGCCAAGAAAACTTGGCTCATATTCTTTTGGCGGTGAAATATGTTTTTCTTGATTTGCTCAATAACCTTCCCTCTCTCATCAAAGTGGTGACGGTGCCCTTCATCACTTTCGTTGAAATAATAGGGGAGGGCTTGTTGCCTTGGGTGGGAATCGACTTCGGGAAAAGGGTGGCCCGCCGGATCAAACGGGTGGTGCCCCATCGAAACATTCCCTCTTTTACGCGAATGTGGGGAAGGGACCAAAAGATTTACAGAAACGCGCTTCGTGTTCAAAAGATGTCGGATATTTTGGGAGTGAAGGGACCCCAAAATCCTGACCTGGCTCCTCTGGGGCTTTATAGTGGTTGGCAATATCCAGGCGCCTTCGCTGGTGCGCCGTTGGGGACCGGTTATTACTACCATGGTTTGGGCGCAATGATGCAGGGGCCTTCCTGGCAGAATCCTTCTGTGGTTCATTTAAAACTTGTGGAAGAACACACCAAAAAGGTTGAAGCCGTCCTTCAAGCCCAAGTACCCAATTTGGAAGCCTATGAAAACGCCTATCACAATGCGGAGCGAGAAATAACTTTTGGTTTCGCTGATGTTAAACCCTTCTGGCCCCTCAAGAGCAACCGCCAAATGGCGCGTCTTTTGCGCCAAGTGCAAGGAGACTGGGGCCATCTGCGCAGACAAATTCAGATGGAATGGGACAATTTGCCGCGAGAACGCCAGGCTCAAGAACCAAAAGAAGATTATTGCCAGCGGTTGATGGTCGAGAGATATGTGTGGAAAAAACTATCCAGGGCGGAACGTGCTGTTTTGGTTGACGCCTATATCCCCATTACGAATGAAGAAAGGACCATAGCCACTAAGAGAGCCCAGAGAGATTTGTTCCAGCGGATCAATGCCTATGCGTTGGCGGAGTCTCAATTAAAGATCGATCGGTTCTTTTGGGTGGACGGTCTCACGTTTATTGAAAACTTGCCTGAAACGACTCTGGATGCCAACGGGAACCCAACAAACAATACGAATGAAGAATTGTGGGCCACTCCGGAGGCTCTAACGCTTTATGGGGTTTTAATGGATGTCAACAACAATGATTTCATCCAAGCTAAACAATATTTTGGAGAGAGAGTCCGTTCGCTCAAAATGAAACTTTCTGGGCATGCCTCTGTCCCAGCCTTGGTGGTTTCACCCAAAGAGCCCGTGGGGAATCCGGGGAATATTGGCGCTCAGGCCAACGCGGGGTTGAATGGTCATGCACCCAAAGTCCTCCAAGTGATTTATCAAGTCGCCCCTGTATTGGCCGATAAATACAAAGAGAAGTTCATGGCTTTAAGTGAGGGGGGCATGAGTGATGAGCAGGCCCAAGCCCTCAAAGAAACAGTGTGGAGTGAATTGGATGGCAAAGCTGATCAATTAACACAAGCGGTTCCTTCCATTGAAGAGGCCAAAAATCTTTTGGTCCAAGCGGTACGATCGGTGGTTGAGAATCAGAGAGGAGTGGAAGTCAAGGAAAAGTCGATCGCCAAAAAGTCAATGCGGTTAAAAGCCCGGTTCGCAACGGAAATGCGAGAAATTATCCAGCTTGAGACACAATTGGCCACATTGACGGCGGAAGATGACGCAACCCAAACGCAAAAGAATCAACTTGAAAATCGAGTTCAAGGGCTATTGGGCCCGATCCTGGAGATTGAGGCGGATCGAAAATTGGTGAAAGCGATCGTGGGTCAAGTTAGAGCCGAAGATCTCAAGCGAATTCAAGAATTGGAAAATGCGCTTCTGGCGAAGTCCTTGGCGGGCCAGTTCCATGAAAAACGAAGCGACTGGGCTGCGTGGGAAAGCGCGGTTAAAGAATATATTCATGCTTTCACCGAGTTGATGAATATTCACAAAGCTCGGCTTCAGGGCTTGGGGGATAAGGCCCCCGACGCTCTGATTGATGAATTAATTAAATTAAGAACTAAAACAAAGTTTTCTGAGAGAGTCACTCCCAACTTCTTACAACAAGTTCATTTTCAACTTTTGGGAGAGCTAAAAATCGTGTTCGATGTGTTCGCTGAGGTGAACGTCGACGAGCAAGTCAGGCTCATAAATATCCCCCATGCAACGGCGCCTCCCCTTTTCCAAATGGATCTGTTGTGGACGTATCTTTTTTCTCGCCCCATTATTGAAGTCCTTTTCTTCATTCTCATTCCTTTGTCTCAAATATTGGTCACACTGATCAATATCCCCGATTGGGCGCCCACTGTGGTTTGGGTGCTTTCCGCTCTTTGGTTTTCTAAGAAGCACCCAGTCTCATTTCAAAACCGCGTGGTGCTTTTCCTTGTGGGACTGGCGGTGGGGTTCCCCTTCTGGAATCTGAGTGCCTCTATGGTTGAGGCCTTTTTAAGGGCCATTGCTTTCCACTCCGCTTACAATGCGGCGGCCTTGGTGATCAAAAATTTGTCTCCTTCTTTGGGGAGGTTGGTCCCCTACGCTTCCACCAACACGGAATTTCCACCCAAGGAAATTTCAAAGCTGATAACAGGGAAAGTAGTCGAATTGATTTTACCGGGACAATATTTTCGAATTGGTTCTCGTGATTCCAGCGGCGCCTTTTTTGCAAGCGTGGTTACGAGAGAAGGTAAGGATCTCCCCGGAAGTGATGTGTTACTTCTTCCAACAACAAAGGGCGAAATACCACAGGGAAATATTTCAATCTCATATCTAGGGTTTGGGACGCTGGATTTCCGTCTGAAAGAAACCGATGTAACGAATGGGGTCGCGCTTTATCAATTGCCACCTCGCGAAGAAGAATTTGAGTCCATCGAGAAAGACCGGATTGGCCGTGAAGGGTTGGGTGTGGTTTTTAGAAATCCCTCCATACTTCAGGCCGTTGAGTTTTTAAGCCGTTCCAAGACAGAAGGCTTGAATTGGGACGATGTGCTCTTCAATGTCAGGAACAAGGAAGGGCGCCCGGATTTTACGGCGGTTACTTCGAATCCGAAATGGGCGGCCAGCGGCGATTTCCCGGGTTCGAAAGAGAAATACTTGAAGGGGTTGGTGTTTGCAGTATTTCCTCAAGGCCCTGCGGCGGAACAATCCCATGAAATAATGGTTGTTCTACCCAATTCAGGAGATGAAACCATCCGGGACTTCAATGAAGAGAGCCGGAGAAAATACAACCGTTCGTTGGAATATGGAATTGGACCCAAACTGAAGATCACTTTCAGGCATGTCTTGTTGTTGAAATTTGATCCACAAAATCCATCGCGGTTTGATCGTGAAGTCGAAGTTATCTTAAAGGCTCAGCCCAAAAACCGAGATGAAGCACTTCAGGCGCTTCAACGTGAAGGGTTACGCGGAGAAAATCCCGAACAAGAACAACAAGATTGGGAACGTGAGATTTTAAAAAGGTTGGAAAGTGTGGCGGGTCCGAAGCCTTCGTTACCGTCTTTGGTTGCTCCTGTGGGGGAAGGGGAGTTGACGGTCTCGGCCCAGCGGCTCAACCGGCTATTTAAAAAAGCTTATGGACCGACTGGATCGAATGAAGAAATTATTCAGATTTTGAGTGAGATTGAAACCGCACAGACATTGCCTTTGGGGTTGCAAAGTTTTAGAGAAAACACCGATCTCGCTGGGCACCTTCGTCAACATCGGGATTCGTTGATCGATCAATCCTATGTGGCTTTGACTAGCAAACAAACCGTTCCCGCCTTCCAATTTTTTAGATCTCAATCGGCCGATCTGATCAAAGTTTATTATGCCCCTCAGTCAACCGTTCGTCAGGAGATAGACTCAGAAATATTGCGATTAAAAGGGCAACTGCAGATCATGTATACAGGCAAGGTCATTGAGATTACTGAGGTCACAAGAGAATTGTGGGGGAGTCTCCCGGATCTGCAGCCGGTCGATTTGCTCCAAACCACTCAAGGGCCCGCCGGAACGGCCGTGTTCCTGATGGCCGATGGGGCCCCTAGACCCGACAATTATCACGAGATATGCGCTGGCCTTAAAAACAAGCTGAATAATCAAATCGAAATTGCCATGTTAATTCTTGGAAAAATGGCCATCGTGAACCTGGATATTGACGATATTCAAGTTCTCAGGAGGTTCCAATTAATCGCCTCCCAAGCGTAAATTGTTACAGAAAATTTACCGGAATTTAATGCGGTCTTAATCTCACTCCGCTATTGTTAGGGTATCTCTAAGGTACCCTATGATGAATCATTCTCGAGTCATGAAACCCAGTAAACTTTTAGCCACCGTCGTGGCGGTGCTGTTTTTTGTGACGCAGATCTTATTGAACCCTGGTTTTGTTCAATATGCAACAGCCTCCGTGTCCCTTCCTTCTCCAAAATCAATTTCTATATGGGACACCCGTACCATGGGTTTGAGAACCAAAGCGGCATCCTCGGAATTTGGGGTTGAGTCTTCAAAATCCACAGCGAGCCAACCGTCCGGTCCCTTTCCGTATTTAAAACCTCTTCTCAAAAATATTTCTGCCCATGCCTATGTTGGAGAGGAATACCGAGGAAAAAATGAGGCTCCATTGGTTTTCCTTGTCCAGGACATCCATATGAATGTGGAGGCGCAGAAAAATATCGGAAAGATTTTGCAAACGATCCGTGAAGGAACCAAGAAACAATTCCTCATTGGCGTGGAAGCTGCTTCTGGAAATTTTAAATTTTCACCCTATCGGATTCTCCCGGATAAAGAAATCAAGAGGAGTGTGGCCGACCACCTACTTCATGAAAACCTCATTGCGGGTGTTTCCTGGTTCGGTTTAACCACGCAAGATCCGGTCCCTCAAATTGTCGGCGTCGATGATCCTTCCTTGTATCTCCAGAATGTAAATGCCTATCGGCAATCAGCCACGCTTAAAACCAAAGCTGAATCTGACATTCGACGTCGTTTGGTTGAATTGAATAAAGGCGTGGAAACGATGGGGGAATCCGCCCAGAGACTTTTCAAACACATTTATTCCTATCACGAAGGGCAAACTTCCATCGCCCAATACATTCCACATTTGGTTCTTTTTTCAAAGGGTGAGACGCGCCACAGCCTTATGAAATTTATGACAGCCGTGGAATTGGAGAAGGCCCTGGACCCAGTCAGAACACAAAAAGAACGAGACTCCCTTGTCGGGTTATTGTCCGAAAAAAGTGGTGATTCTCTCAGAGCCTTGACGGAAATGGGGAGGGCCTTTAAAAATGGCCAACTGACCCATCGTTCTTTTTACACCGAGTTGAAACGTTTGGCCCTGAAAGCTGGAATTCAAATGAATGCCTATCCAGCCCTTGTAACCTACATTCACTACATTGACGCTGCCGATGCGGTTAATCAAAAACAAGTTTTTTCTCAGATTCATGAAATGGAAAAAGAAGCTCTTGAAAGTTCTTTGATCTCAGGGACGGAGAGAAAATTGATTCACCAACTCCTCCAGCTTCAGTTAAAGAAAAAGTTAATCGCGTTTAAATTGACTCCCGAGGAATGGGTTGCTTATCAAAACCTTCCCTCCGATCCTGCCATGGCTTCTTTTGAGGTCTTCTATAAAGTGGCCGAAGCTCGCAATGAAAAAATGGCGAAGAATCTATTGGTGAATCATCGGTCAACCCAAAGCGAATTTTCGGTTCTTGTGGCTGGTGGATTTCACAGCGATGGGTTGTTGAATATCCTAAGAAATGAAGGTGTTTCCTATGTGGTCCTTTCTCCGAAATTTTCATTAGCGGAGAATTCAAATTATCTTCACGCCTTTCTTCAAGAGCGAACCCCGCTGTCCAAGCTTTTCGAAGGCAAAAAATTAACATTGATGATGGCCGATCGCCTTCTGGGAGCACCCGCCAATATCCCTGGATATGAAAACAAACCGGCCACAGGGATGATGACGCTTCTCATCGCGGGCTTGTCTATCGGTAAAAATTTGTCTTTGGCGGTTGTTCAGGCAGCGGTTCATTCAGCGTCCAATGGGCTGGCTCGCCTAGAGGCCCTTCGGAAAGATGTGGCTGTTATCAGAATTGCGGCCACTCGTTTAATTGTTGGTTCCGATATAGCTGGTGAGGGAAGCACTGAGATTGGAGTTTTTAATGGAAAAACTCTGGCGTATAGGACGGTGCTTGTCGGGGCGGGTGTGGTGGCCATGCTAATCGCTATTTTGGGTTCCATATTTGGGATTGCTGGTTTGTTTTCAACCGCTTTCAATGACTCTTCTATGGGACCCAAAAATCCTGTGGCGACCATGTCATCAAAAGAGTTGTGGAAATATTTTAAGGCGCACGGGTATCTCGCTGTTGAAAGAGGATTGGATGCGGACACGCTCATGGCCGTTCATCAGAAAATATGGGAATACTGGCATTCCAGTTCCCCAGATCATTTAAAAGCTGAGTTAACCGACCTCCTGGACCAAAAGGCGGGGTATGAGAATGTGGCCTGGCTCTTAAAAAACCCCCTGATGGAGAAATCAGACAAGAACCAAAATTACAATCGTTATGCGAAGGCGTGGAGAATCATTGGTCAATTTGAGCGAGATGGAAAAAGGGAGGAGGTTCAAAAACTTTTAAGGATTCTGACCAGTAGTATCGCTGAAAGAATCATTCGAGCCAGAATACGCAAGATTTCGTATGTCTCAAGTGAAATTCGAGGGTTCTGGCATTCTGGCGGCATCGGAATGGTTGCGGACGCTTTTTGCAAATCCCTTTGGGGTTTTGGCCATGAAGTTACTCAATTCATGCCTTTTTATAAGGGCGTTGGCATCGAAGATAAAATTGAGAGGGCAAGTCGTTCGCAAATAGGTGAAGATTTTTGGGTGCCGATGGGAGAAAAACAAGTAAGGGCCCGAATCATTCAGGTCGAACGATCTGACGGACCCCCGGTGAATCTGATCGAAGCGGATGAATATTTTTCAGCGGACAAGATGGGTAAACCTTTGGACAAGAATGGACAAAGAATCGCCGAGGCCAGTCCGAATCCTTATTTTTCAACCGAAGCGGATTTTACCGATGCCGAGGCCTCTGCTTTGGAACGGTTTGTCTTTTTTTCCAAGGCGACTTTGATTGCGAATATGGTTCTGGCCGAGGCCCTTGGGCAAAGCCCCCCTGAAGTTCTTCATTTAAACGACTGGCACAGCTCGCTCATGGCGCCCTGGATGGATTACCTGAAATCCAACTCTGTTGATAAATTCATCTCAGATCAAGGGAAGCCAGGAAATGAACATATGTTGGGTCTAACGCCCCAGATGTTTGCCCGGCTACAAAACTTTTATTTACGCACCGCTGTTGTGAGCACCGTTCACAATGCCGCCTATCAGGGCCTTTTTTCATCTCCTTCGCGATTCCAAAAATTTGACAGTCATGTGACCCGCTTGTCCTACCACCTCTTTCAAATGCTTGGTATTCCCAGGGACCCGTATTTCATCCCCGGAGGCGAAAAAAGCCTGGAATATTTCAGCCAATTTAATTTTCTGAGAGGACTGGCCCCTTCCTTTGCCCGTCAACAAGTGAATACGGTCAGTTCTGGCCATGCCCATGAACTGCAAGTCTCTGGCCGAGACGGCGGCTACAGGTATCTCTCCGATATGTTTCGTGATCTTGCCTCTCAAGGACGGTTCACCGGGATCATGAATGGCATCGGTTATGAAAGGGAACCCTCCCATCTTTCAGGGGTAGAACCTTATACGGCCAGTAACGTTCACGAAGTGAAACCCAGAAATAAAATGCGATTGGCCCGGCGGATCGCGAGAATGCGAGCGGGTTTTGATAAGAAATTAAATGAATTGTTGCTCGAAATTCAAGCTCACAAAGGGGAGAAAAGGAAGACCCTTGCCAATGAGATAAAGCACCTAAGAGATCAATGGATTAATGAAGTCGATGTGGCTGACAAAATCAAACAAGAAATAGATGGTTTAAATATCGACTCTGAGAAAAAAGAAAAGTTGCTAGGAAAATTGGCGCAGGTTCAGGATTTATACGCAAACGCAGGAGTTGCTTTCGATTCCGACACATTTGTGGTGACCTTGGTGGGCCGAATGGTGGATGAAAAAGGGTGGAATGTGGCCATTGATGCCATCCGGAAAATAAACAAAGATAAAAAAATATTTTTCGTTTTACTGGGCACTGGAGCTCGAGATATTCAAACGTCTGCCGAAAAACTTCAGGAAGATTTTCCCCACCATGTTTACTCATACATTTCTTTTGACACCGACTTCGCTAATTTAACCCTCGGGGGAGACTTGACGATAACATCTTCCCTCTTCGAACCGTGTGGTTTGGTCCATTTGGAGGCCATGGTGGCGGGTATGGTACCGCTTGGGACACCTGTGGGGGGTATCTCAGTAATTAAGGATCCGAAATTATTTCGGGATCAAGCCACTGGGTTTTTGGTGCAAGGCGTTGATTCGGTGGAATTGTTTCGGGCGATGTCGGAAGATGAATCTGTACGAAGGCCCAACCTGGAACATGTCGGTACTCTCATTCGTGAGAAAATAGATGAAGCCTATGACGTTTTTTCCCGTCGTAACCAGGATGGGCTGTGGTTTAAAATCATGGACAATGCGATGCGGGTTGATTCCTATTGGTCCGATCCAACAGATGAATACATCGCCCTATATGACCGTGCGGCCAAAGACGCCATAAATTTATCCCCAACAATAACCCCTGCTTTTCAACCCTTAACTCTGCGTTCGATATATTCTTTGGCTGCCTGGTTGTTTCCGCGGTTTCGGGGAGAAGAAGGATTTGAGAATTACAAGAGTGCGTGGAATGGCGCCGCGCTCTTTGAGTTAATTTTCTTCCTGGTCCCGGTTTCTTTGACGTCCTATGGGATTTTGATCGTTGTGGGTTTTTCAGTTCCTGTCGCGTTTGTTTCAGCTGCTGTGTGTACCGCCATCGCCTTTTATCTCTCGCACATCATTGAAGATTTCTTGTCTGGAGAATTGAGTTTAAGCACCCTCTTCTCAAAAACAAATGGCACCCGCGGAAGCCCCTTCGTCACCAATGTACTGTGGCGTGCGTTGGGAGTTCTTTCCCTTTTTTCACCCATGATTCTATTGGTTTTGATGGCTCAAACATTCGGGATTGGAAATTATTTTCAGTCATTCACCCTGGGGGCTGCTCTTGGTATATACCTTCTTTCTATTCCTCTTCATTCCCTTTTTAATCTGATTTCAATGCTGTGGAACCTTTCCTCTTTAACGTTCGGAGTCCCTACTCGAAACGAGCGGGATCACTATCTTTCGGGTCCTGGTCAGGGACTTACAATTGTTTCTCTTGTGACCCAGTGGTTGATTTTCTTTTCGCTCGATGTTTTTTTCCATTTTTTCTCCATTGAGTCCTTGTTATTTTCTTCGCCTTTCCTATTCACAATTAAATTATTGACGCTGATCCCCATTGGTTTATTGATGGCTCAATTTGGAATGGTCCATTTTTGCATGGTCTTTTTTCCTGCCAAATCACTATCCAAAATCACTTATCGACTAATTGGTCCCCTGCGGTATTTAAATGCAAAGAAAATTTCTTGGTTAAAAATGGATTATCCTGTTCTTGGGCGCCAACCTTTTCTCTTTGAAAAAAATTTAACGAGTAATGAAAGCCTTTACAACAAAATCCCTTTCATGAAAGAAGTTTTTTTAGCGGATCTCCATCCCAGTCTGGACCCAAATAAGGAGGGGAAAAAAATTATTGTCGTGAATGAGTCGAATGCTCATCCTTTAATTCAAATTCTTGGATTTTGGACCTTCTTTATTCAAAATAAATTTTTCTACCTTCCAACGAAAACCCAATCCCCTCTACTCTCTTGGGTCATTGTTGCTGTCAATAACCTCTCGTTTATTCCCGCGCTTGTTTTGTCGGTTCCGACTTTACCTATCTATTTTATTGCGGTTATTTTGGTGGATTTGAACACTTGGATTGGCATATGGCGTCGAACGCGCATATTGGACCCAACTATGAGGCGTTATCTTGAGGATTATAGAGGACCGTCGGGCCGATATAAACCAGATGACCTGGATTTTCTTGACTCCAATCCGAAAACCATTTTTCCTTTTACCTCTGGTGATTTCGATATAAGACCTCTTAGCGAGTTATTGTCTGACTCAAACAAAACCTCCCCTGAAAAAGCTCAAATTATCATCAGGGCCTTTCCTCCCATACATTCCACCCCCCCTATCAACTTTAGATCTTTTTATCGGGACCTGGTTCGTCACGCAGAAAACAAGGGGAATATTCCACAAGTCCCCACAAGTTTTTCTCCTCTTCCTAAGCAGGTTCCCGTCATTGATCTAACAGACAATCAGGTTTGGAGTCTTGAAGAAGGTGATAATTTTGTGAATCGAGCTCTCGAGAATAATAAATGGGGCAAAGTCAGTATGAATGGCGGGGCTGGCCGTCGCGCGGTTGGCAAATCTGCCCGTGTTAAGGAAGTGATTAGCAAATCCATGCTTTTTATGTTTCTTTTTAATATCGCTGGAATTTATGGATTGCAAAATGCATTAACCATTACTCTCAATGCGTTGATGGCTCGCATCCCCACTGGAGGGAAAGCTTTTGTCGCTGTGGTAACTCAAGACACCAATGATGAATACATAAAAGACATGCTTCTCCATGATCCCAATCGTCTGGGCAAACATTTCATAGTAGATGAGAACTATGACGACAATGCAAAAATTGAAACCACGGTTCATTCACTTCGTGGAATTCCCGCCATCAATAAAAAAGGAGGGATCAAGTGGTTCAGCCCTCAGCAGTTACATATGGACGGCCATGAGCAAGATTTTCAGATGTTAACGTCTCCTCCTGGAGCCATCGCTTCGATTTTTCAATTGGTCGTTGATGGATGTTTTTTTGATTGGGCTGAAAAGGGGGTCCGTTATGTTAAGGTTACCAATGGTGATGACGTGGGCGGTCTTCCAGATGGAAATGAGATGCGCGCAATTGAGCAATCCGATCGATCTGTATTCTTTTCACTGATTGATCGGGTTATTACCTATACGATACAAGTGGGTGACAAGACGGTTCAGATTAAATTTGAAGGGACCAAACATGTCTTGAATCCAAATGATCTTCCAATTGGATACTCCTTCCGGACAGTTCCTGGAACTTCAGGAACCCCAGAATTTGAGAGCAATACAAAGGCTTGGGATGTGGCCTCTCTTAAGTGGCCCAGCTTATTGGATCAAGAAGAACTCGAATCTCTGCGGGTTCCTGTTATCGAACAAGAAGGCCAGCGTGTTCCTCTGAAAATATTGGGCGTGTCCTTTGAATCGGGAGGCACACCTGTTTGGGATGTTCGGGCCAATCGAGCCGTCATCAAAGATGACAAAGAAATAGTTCCAAAGGGAGACACTCCTCCCTCCGACCCAGAAGGCCGTGCTCACTGGACTGCCCAAAAATTTGCGGCTGATAAAATGCGTTTGGCCATCACCCAATTTAATACCAACCAAGCCAATATTCATCTGATACGGTTTCTCAGAGAATTGGGATTTTGGGAAGGGGACGAGCAGACCCCGCCGCGACAAGCCCTAAGCAAAGCAAGGAAAATGAGCTTGGAGGAACGAGTCAAGACAATATCTGAGTTGATGGAACCAATTCCTCCTATATTGGACCCCTCTGAATTATCCGCTGGGAGTTCGGAGGTGTTCGATAAAGTCATTTGGAAGCTTGCCGACATTATGTCCGTGGTGAGCTCGGGGTTTCTCGTGATAGATAGAGATGGAATCAGGACAAGAAGTGCTTATCAAACAATTAAAGATGCGGATGGGATGACAAAACCAGAGGTCTTGGAACGGATGGCCCATCTTCTTCGAGATCTTATTCCAGCGGAGACAATAACCAAATATGAAATACCTCCCCCACATTTCAATTCCGTTTCCAGTGTAATGATGCTGTTCATACAGGGAAGTTTGGCTTTGGGCCGAGAATATATTGTTCCAAATACATGGGGTCTTCCGCTTCAACATTCGGAAAAACCGGACCCTTCTGCCGAGGCCAAAATTACCTTACGGAAACAGGATGTTTTGTCATTTATTCGGCAACATTTATCTGAAGAGAGATTTAAGGAATTTGAAGGGAGCCACGGAACCTTAAGAGAAAATCTAAAAACGGATTCAATTTTTCGATATGTGAATTTACTTGTGTTGGAACTGTATCAGAAAGGTTGGCAGATTGTGGTTCAACCTGAAGCGGATTCGCAGGGCCACAAATATGATCGGGGAATTAAAGTTGATACTCTAACGGGGGATGTAACTTTTTTTGTGGGTCGCACCAATATAGAAGGAGTTTCACTGACATCTCCTGATCACCTAACAAATTTCATGTCCACACAATTTGGTGTGAATTTAATTCCGCTCTTCAAAGGAATAGATTCTCCCTCTCTGATCCGTGATATGTTTTCCACTGGGGCGGTTGCTGTTGTTCTTGCTTGGGCGCTTGGTCAAATGGGAGCTCCCGAGATATTTCCGGTGGCGCTGTTTCTAGCGGGTTTTTGGGCCTTTCTTGCGGCATTGGCGGCCTTGCAACAAGGCGGCTTTTCCCATTGGAATACCCCCGTTGCCACCACGGACGGGAAGTCCACTCTGTTTGGCCAGGTCTCCGCGCCTTATCAAAATGTTCCGTTCCTTTTTATGGTTCCCCATCGTTTGGAGGAATTTTCTCATTTCATTTTGCGGGGCTCCAGAATTGAGTTGGTGAGTCATACCGTGACTTTGTTTTTGTTGGCGTCTTTGAGCCTTTTGGTGGCCCCGTTTCTCGGGGGGCAAGTGGATCTTCCCATCCTTCTTATGGCAATGACTGGGCTTTTCCTGATCTCCATCAGCCGATCCACAGCGAATCAACCTTCCGTCATCGGTTCATCTTCGATAGAAGATATTCTTGGGCAAGGTCTTAAGAGGGCTCGTGAAAATGAGCTGTTGTCATCATCGCAGATTCAACAATTGACTGTTTTCTCTGGGGGACAACTTCCTTCTGTTGAATCTTTTAATTTGGCAACAATGACAGGAGATCTCATCACTTTGATGAGTGAGAGAAGACGGAGAGAATTGATTCCTCAGCACACGGACTTTGCGCATCGATCTCTGGCGCAAGGGGTGTCGCCTATTCTTCAAAGGCACATTGAGTCTTTGGACAAGGCCTTGTTGGAAACCAACAATGCAAAATCAAGACAAGAAATTCTTGACCAAATGACAGGCGTCTTGGGATACCAAGTCGCCATTGAAGGGAGTGATGTTGAACCCTATGCCACGCTATTGACGGGGTTGGCGGTTGGTTTGGGGCTTCGTACCACAGGGGTGTCCCATCGTCAATTCGCCACAAAAATTGAAAGAGCAGCGAATCACTTTAAATCAGAAATGCTCGCCCGAAGACCCAATCAGAAAATAGGCCAGCCAGTCACTCGATACTATAGCTTTCAAGATATTCAATCCCGGGCCCAAATGGCTGAAGGGGATGAGTCTATAACCGCGCGCTTGAGAGGCCGGCTTGAAGAAATCGCCACAAACACAGTTGCGGGTCACGGACATTTTGAAAGCGAAGAAGGAGAGGCTTCCCGGTCAAAAGTGGCCTTTGCTATTCCGGTGAATATGGCTCCTGATGAATTTGTTTCTCAGATGATGGCTCTCATGGACCAACATAGGATACAGCCCAAATTGAGAGCCAAAATTAAATTTGGATTAACTCAAGTCTTCGTGCACCAGTCAGACAAGGCCGATCCAGTTGAATTGCTGAAGTCAATGGGTCAACTTTCAACTGTGAAAACCTTGGTTTCTTTGCCCATCCAACTGGAGAATTGGGACTTTACGTCCTATCAAAGACTTCTTGAGTTAAATCCGGACATGGTCCGTGAATATATTGTTGAACATTTGGATTTCGCCACAGGGGAAATACATCGACTGGAAGGTCATCTGAAATCGGCGGTCGAGTCCCTGCATTTCGCCTAACGCCTGGCTCCACTGCAACGCCCTCTTAACCCCGCTTCAAATTTACCGTACAAATTTTCAGCGTGATGGAAAGGTTCGAGCAGACTGAGCCTCTTCTTCATCTGCCGCCATTCTTCTAAGGTTCCGTAATTGAATACGCGTGTGACGTAAACATCGGTTGGTGTTTCTGGACCTGCCACCCAAGACATTCCGTCGAAATTTTTCATGGGGCGAGTATATCCCGATCCGCAAACGCCACAATAAATATTTGTTACCTATTGTTTACAAGATCTTCATGAGAATTTAAGGGGATATGACCTATCATGGTCGACAATTAAACCTATGCCTCCGAACTTCTACAGAAATAAAAAGATCAATAAAATCATTACATTTTTCATTTGTGGGGTGATGTTTTTTACCAACACATTTGGAATAAATGTGGGTTTCCCCATGATATGGTCAGATCGGAAAAAGAGTGATTTGAGCTCACCTTTTCACTCCTCATCGCTTTTGCCTTCCATTTCCCAACCAGAAATGCAACGCCTTGTGTCGCTTCTCCAAAATAAAAACGGGAAGATCCGTTCAATTCGTTATGCCAATTCCAATGGAAAAAAGTCAGACAAGATCGTTGTCTTGGTTCAGGATATTCATCGGCATTATGAGGCGCAATCTCAAATACGAAAGACCTTGGAACTATTGATTAAAAACCAACAGGTGGATTTGGTTGGTTTGGAGGGTGGATTCGGTTCAATTAATTTAAAACCATTCCAACAATATCCCTATCCAGAGGATGTCGAACAGGCGGCAAATTACTTATTGAAGACCGGCGAGTTAACGGGTGCCTATGCCGCAGGCTTAAGGTGTCAATCGGAACCTGTTCCTTATATTGGGATTGACGATAAAAATCTTTATCAATTGAATGTTGAGGCCTATAAGAAATCAGCTCCCTATCATAAAGCCAACAGAGAAAAATGGGGGTTTTGGGCGGGAGATCTTAAACGTCGAACAAAGTCCGAATTTCATACAGAGCTGTATAAGTTTCATGAAGTTGTTTCGTCCTTTCGTCTTCAAGGGGGGAGACTGGGTGATTATATTTCGTCCCTTCTTCGAATATCTCCCGAGGTGGTGCGCCGGTTTTCTCCCAATGCCCTGATGTTTCATCAGGCCATAAATTTCGAGAAGAAAATAAACCTATCCCTTGTTGAGGAAGAAAAGAAAAATCTCATTGAGAAACTTCACGGTGAAGTTTCTTCTCGAAAGGAAATTGATCTAAAAAAATATCCGGCCCTTGATTCTTATTTGGCCTATGTGAAGTTGACGGAAAAAATTGACCTGCAAAAACTTTTTCAGGAATTGAAATTGGTTGAGAGTCAGATGTACGGTCCTCTGATCGCCTCTGAAAAAGAAAAAAATATGGTGGAGGAGTTTTATTCCCTCTGTGAAGTTGGAAAACTATTGGAATTTTCGTTCAGTAAGGATGAGTGGGATGACTATCGAATAAATCCAACAAATTCAAATGTGACTAAATGGGTTCAAGAATTTCATGATTTAGAACCTTATGAGAACTTTTATAAATACGCGGAACTGCGTGATATAAAAATGGCCTCAAACTTTTTGAATACCATGACTCAGGTGAATGCCAAAAAAGGGTTGGTGGTTGCGGGGGGGTTTCATTCGCAAGGGATAACGGATTATTTGGTGCGTGAAGGGGTCAGCGTCATCACCTATGTGCCCACCATTTCCACTATTGAGAGCAAAGCCGGACAAGAGCATTTGAGTATTTTTACGAAAGAGAAGTCTCCTCTTGAAGTCTTATTTGGACAAGATAGGTTGTTTCTCTCTCAAACCCCCGACTCACCCTTCGTCCAACGATTGTTGGCCAATTGTGTGCTGGCGGTGGCAGATATGTCTGGTCGTAAAACGGTCGCATTCCGCTCCTTGTCCCATTACTTTAACCGAGGTTTAACATGGGCCGGCAAGTTTTCAAACCGTGTCTATACTTTTGTTTTGAACAGGTCAGGATTGGGATGTATTTCCTTTCATTTTGAAGAAGGGGTCTTGAACAGGCGGCGTGAATTATCAATTCCTTTTCCAAGGACAATAACCTCAGCCATACACAACCTGAGAAGAAGTATTCTGCCCTCACCCATGGACCATTTCGAGGGACCATGGCAGAAAGTGGTTAATGAGTTTAGGGATTTGGAGAAAAAGGAGGAGGCTCAGAATTTAGAAGAAGCTTTTGAATCCGTCTTGAATGAGTATCCAGAACTAAGCCATAGCCCAATCGTTTTGGTGTTGCGCGAGGGGGGGCGAACGATTGCAAATATTGAAAATGACAAGTTGGTTTTGGATCAAAGATTGTTGGAGTTCCCTGAGTTATTAAAAATGGAACTGCGGGAAGAGTTACATCATTTGTTGTTTCATCGGCTGGTTTTGACCATTGAAAACAGGCAGCCCACCTTAAAAGAGTTGGCGTTAGAAGAACTCTCCACGGATCTCCATAAACTAAATTATTTTTCTCAATTAGATTTTTTGGTTCAGGAAAATATTCTTCAAATATTAATGACGGGCTTTGATGAACACAAATTTCACCACTTGCTGCTGGGTTGTTTGCCCGCCGATCGAAGAAAGAAGATGGGGAAGAAATTGAATTCCGCTGGGCATCAGATTGCATTAAATATAGTGCCGAATTTGAACGGTAATGAGTTGGTAAGAATAAAAGTTTTGAGAAATTTTTATTTAAAGACAAGAATTTATTCTGATCTTACGCCTGAGTTTATAATGGAACCTGAAATTTTGCAGAACAATGTCAACATTCACGACGATGATTTTTCAGATTTGCGCCAAAAATATTTTACGATTCATCAGCCCGCCGAATTGGTTTTTGAGGGCGGAGTTTCATTTGTGCCGGATGTCAGAAAGAATCAATTTACTCCAAAGAATATTCGAGCCTTTTTGTCATTCCTTGGTAATCCCAAGGATATTGTGTTTATTGAGCCTCATCCTGATGATGGGGCTGTTGGTGCAGGAGGACTTTTATATGGTCTTGCTCAGGACCCAAATGTTTCGACCACCCTGGTTTCCTTGTTCGATGATGCGATGGGAGTAAGTGATGAATTCATCGAGATAAGATATGGGGTAATGGAGCGTTCTGAAACAAAAAAAGAATTTAAGAAGACTACCAGAAGGTTTGAGAGTAATTCGCACGCTGCCCATCGTGGGATTAAATACATGGACATGGAAATTTCCTCAGAGGCAAGTGAGCCTGTTATTCTTGATGACCAGGGGAAATTTAATCCTTTAAATAATGATTTTTTCTCCCTTTCTGAATCTGATTTGAGGAAACTAACAAGATACGTCAGAGATTGGGTGAAAAGGGGCGCACTCTTTGTTATTCCATACCCGTTTTCCAAAAAGGCACCAGGTCAAAATACAAAGCATGTTTGCCACCCTCATCATAAATTAGCGGTGGATACCCTTTTCCGTCTTCTTGCTGAATTCAATTACACCGGGCCTATCCTTTTTTACGAGGTTCCCGAAAGACACGTTAGTTTCGATACGGAGGGTGTCGATCCGAATATTCATTTGGTTTTTGGCCATGACGAAATGAAGGAGAAAAAGGTTGGTATTAATTTCTACGAATCTCAACAAACAAGAAAACGCAAAGAAAATAATCAAAGAGGATATGATGTTTTAATAGAAGAATTGAATCGTGCCCGCGCACAAAATTTGTCTCAAGATGGTTTTGTTGAGCTATATCACTATGGACAGTTGGTTTCACCCCATAGGCGCTCTAATGTTGAGCCGCTAGAGAGTGTTGATGACTTAAATGAGGGATCCACCCCTTTAAATAACATCAACGCGGTTATTTTGGCAGGGGGTAAGAGCTTGGGCGCTTTTCCGGCCCTTAAACTTTTATTGCCTGTTGGAGAATTTGCCAATAGTTTGATTGCCACCGTTGAACGACTCATTCATCGTTTTGAGGAAGGGGGTTTTTCTTCCTTCCTCAAGGGGGAGGATGTTTTTGTTGTTCCATCAAAAGAAATTGAAACCACGGTCAACACTCAAACACTCGGAAGTCTTCCAGGTGACAATATTCTCACCATCCCCACCTCAGCTTCGGGTGATTTAAATGGAATTCTATGGGCCATGGCCAATATAAAATCAAGACAACAAGATGTTCGTGACAAAACACTTATTATCCTTCCAGGAGACACCATTGTCCGCACGCCCCAACGGTACAGGAAATTCTTGCACCAAGCTGTTCAAGCCACCCAGTTGGATCCGAATGCCATTGTTTTGTTAGGCCAAATTCCTCCAAATAATTCTCAGGTGTCTGACTGGATGCGATTTGGTTCAATCCAAATAAATCAAGATGAGCCTTTAGGAGAGGGGTTCTATTCAAAGACTTTTATTGAAAAACCCCCTCAAGATGAAGCGTTGGAAATGCAGGCTCAAAAAGGTCAATGGTATTGGAACATGGGTGTTGTTGTGGGAAGGTTGGAAACCATAGAGAATGCCGTTAAACATTGCGAACCGAGATTATTTGATATTTATGAAAAGATGGTTTCCGCTTTGGCTCAATCTAACAACATACTGGCCCAGGATTTATATGGGGAAATGTCAGAAATGGTTCCTCATCCGTTTGTTCAAGGAGAGAGAATTTATCCTATATTTGATTATCTTATTTCAATGCGTCTTAACGATAATGTTCATAAGATTTCCACTGTTCGAATGGCTGTTATTCCAACAGATATCTACTTTCACGACATTGGTTCTTGGTCCGCCATTATTCGTTTAATGAACGGAGATTCTTCAAGATGGGGAAGGGGCCGCAGTAATATTTTGCTTGGGATCAATACTGATATTGAGGTCGATGAAGTATCGAAGAATAATGTGATTTATGCGGATCATGGAATGAAAGTAAAATTGAAAGGGGGAGTTGAAGGATTGGTGATCGGATATTCAGCTATTGGAGTGTTAATCATCGATCAAAAAGATGCAGCCAGGGTGAAGAAATATGTGCTTCAAGGGCAGGAGCGAGCCGACCATCAAATTCTTGAAGGGTCTGAAACCTCATCGTTTGATATAGATTCCAGTGCGAATCTTGTCATCGCTCCAGGTCTGAAGCATTTATCAATAACATTAAGACACAACACATTAACTGTAGAAAATAAATTTATGCAAGAATTGAACGGGCCCATTGGAAGATTAGATGTTGAGAATAAGGGAGTTTCCGATTATCCAACAAATGATCGAAGCCAGTTTGATATTCCGGAAATGAAGCCTGCCACTCAAGGTCCAATGATGATTATTAAAAAAGCCATTTCGAGCTTAGTTACTTTTTACAATTTTATTGTAAATCAATTTACCCATAGGATGGAAAGCGATAATAACGAATTGTCAGGAAACCGAAAATTAATCAAGAGCGCTGGGAAAATCTGGGCGATACGGAGAACCATGAGCGATGCATAATAAAACCGAGTTGCCACCTTTAAAAGGTTTGGTTGACCAGCATTTGGGGCAAGGTTTTAGGGAATCTGTTGAATCAATGTCGTCTGCATTTGCACAAGTGGCTATACAAAAAATCCGCAAAAAGATTGGCAAGCGAAAACAGTCGGGATATAGAGAAGAAGCGGCATGGGCTTTTCTGGGTATCGCAATGATACTGAAGGGGCAGCGCAAATATTCCGATGCCTATCATAACCTTGAAAAAGCGGGAGCCATTTTCTCACAAGGGGCAAATGAAATTGGGTTGGGGATTGTCTATAACGAACTTTCCTGTATTAACCGTGAGATAGACAGGAATGCCCTTGCTTTGGATTATGTTTTTAAGGCCCTTCAAATATTTGAAAGTGGTCAGCATAAGATGGAAATGGCCTCCGCCTATGACAACTTGTCTATTATTCATTTAAATCAATTCAATCGATCCGAAAGTCTTTCCTATGCCAAAAAAGCCCGCGCCATATTCATTTCAGAAAAAAACACTCTTTCATTGGCTTGGAATGCCTGCAACCTCGGGAATTTGTACCAAGAAATGGGGCAATATCAAGAAGCCAAGAGTTTATATCAGGAGGCTGAAAAAAATTTCGCAGACCTTAAAATAAAGCAGGGATTGGCTTGGGCCATTCTTTGTTTGGGGACAGTGGCCCGTTTGCAAACGGAGTTTAAAGAATCTGAGCAATATCTTCGGAAAGCTTGGAAGATTTTTGAATCATTAAACTTGACTGATAGAGCGGGATGGGCTGTTTTAAATATTGCGGGGATAAAATGGGCCCAGGGAAAACTTATAGAGGCAGAGGCATTAAATAAGAAGGCCCTTCAGTTTTTTACTCGGCTAAGAAACAACGATGGCCTTGCTTGGGGTACCTTCCAGAATGCTCGTATCCTCAGGGACAAAGGTCGTTTAACCCAAGCTTGGCAATTGGTAAGACAATCCTTGAACCTTTACAATCACATTGCCAGTCAAAAAGGAACAGGCTGGGCTGAATGTGAATTGGGAGAGATTTACTATCTATTGGCTGATTTATCTCATGCCCGCGAGTGTTTTATAAAAGCCAAAGGATTGGCCGATCGGCTTGAAATTATTCCATTGAAGTCAGAAGTGGAAAAATGCCAGGCAAACGTTTTTTTAAGTTTGGGGTATGTTCGTTCAGCAGATTTAGCCATTGAATCATCTTTGCAACTAAGTGAAAAATACAAAGCGTTCGACATCACCGCGGATGCTTTGATATTCAAATCCCGGCTTGCCTTGGTTAAAAAAGAATTGGCGAATGCTGAGAAGAATATTAATCAAGCAAGAGAAATTATTGAAAAGCTTGGAGTCAATAGACTTCTCCCCATATTGAGATTGTGTTTGGCTGAGTTGTTCATGTTAAAGGGAAAGCCAGAAGAGGCATCTCAGGTTTTCATTGAGGTGGTTCAATCTTCAGAATTTCATGACAATCGGATTTCATGGATTGAAGCCAATATGGGCCTATTGCAGGCTTATCGTGCCATGAAAAACTCCAAACTCATCTTGTCTCGTTTGCAAGAGTTGGAAAAATATATCCGAAATTCAACCTCAAGAAAGTTAAAAGCAAAATTTATGGTCCTCGAATCTATTGTAAAGCATGAAATAAGTGGATTTTTTGATATGCGTTTGCCCAGACAAGCATTGCAAATAGTTGAAGAAGCAGGATTGGTTTTATTGAAAAAACAATTTTTGGAGTTATTTATTGATTTGTGTCAAAAAAACAACAGGACAGATGAGGCCATGATTTTTCAAAAAGAATTAATTACTTTTCTTTCCCGATCAGATTCCGACATTAAATTAATTCCTGATCGGCAAAATCTTTGTGAAATTATGCCTGTCTCGATTGTTTCTTAGCCCTCATCTCATCAGAAAACTTTCAAACCCTTTGCGAATCATCATGATCGCAATGGCCGCTAAGAAAATAGCCACCACCTTGGCCACGACTTTTCCAAACGCTTCACCGGTGAGCCGGATGATTTTGTCGGAATAAACAAAAAGCCCCAACGTGATCAGCAAATTGGCGACCAATGCCAAAAGAATGGCCCCTTCGCTGTGCAAGTCATGCAAAATAAGGAGTGTGGTGATCATGGCGGGGCCTGCGATCAAGGGAATCCCCAAGGGAACAATGCCGATAAACGAATCGCGGGTGGAACCCTGGGTGAGTTTGGGGGAATTTCCATAGATTTCTCGAATGGAGAAGATAAGAAGCAGCAACCCCCCTGCGATTTTAAAGTCGGACGGGGTGATCCCCAAAAATGAAAATATATGGTGGCCTGTCAAAATAAACAAAACCCCTACCAAAAAGGCTGTTATAACCGCTTGAAGCGCCAGTTGTCGTTTTTCAGACGTGGAGAAACCTTCAGTGGAACCCAAAAAGAGCGGAATGGCCCCGATGGGGTCAATGGCCACAAAGAGCGGAATAAAAGAGAGCAGGAACAGTTCCATGGCTTTGAGTTTATGAAGAATGGCGGGGATTGCAAGAGTTTAGAATCTCGATATTCATCTCATGTATAATCTGGCCGATTCATCACTCCACCCTCCGGAGATAACATGCATAAGAGGAAAAAAATGACGCTCACCAAAAAACAAGTCATGAAAGTAATAGAGGACTTTCCCCAATCAATAGAGTTTGATGAACTCATTTATCGGCTTTATTTGAAAGTAAAAATAGAAAATGCAGAAGAAGATATCCGAAAAGGACGCACGATCCCTCATGCAAAGGCTGTGAAGGAGATCGAAAAATGGTTCCAGTCAGGTGGACGCGCCAATTTGGCCTTGATTTAATACGGATACATAAATTTCTTTCCAGGAAATCATTCCGTTTCGCTTCGCAAGAAGTTGCTCATATTTATCATGTCGCAGGTAATTTGCGTTTTTTCCCATATATGGGAAAACAAGTTCCTGAGTTTCAGCGTTTAGATTATCGAGAGTTATTGGTAGGGGAATACCGTGTTTTTTACCGAATAACGAAGGAAAGAAAGGTTCTTCTCTTGACTGTTGTCAGCACTCGTCAAAAGAAAAAATCAAAAAAGTGATTTTGGTAATTCGTCAGAATAAACCAACGTTGCCTGACGGGCGGCCCGGGTTTTTTGTACTCTCCCGATCTCCTGTTTTTTTATTTTCTGTTCTGTGTTTTCATCCCTCCTAGAGGGCAATTTTTCTTCATACGATTTTCGGCGCGGTAGCTCAGTTGGCAGAGCATGGGACTCATAAGCCCAGGGTCGGCGGTTCGATTCCGCCCCGCGCTATTATTTCTTTTCAATTTATGCCGGGACAGTCCCAAGTCGGGGCTGTCGCAACCATGCGCAAGCATGGATTGGTTGGGACGCCCCGCGCTATTATTTCTTTCCAATTTATGCCGGGACAGTCCCAAATCGGGGCTGTCGCAACCATGCGCAAGCATGGATTGGTTGGGACGCCCCGCGCTATTATTTTTTTTCAATAGTTCATTCCACACGCAACTCCATCGCAACCAAAGAATTTGTCATTCTGAACGAAGTGAAGAATTTCTATGGGATTATTAAATATTCTATAGAGATCCCTCGGTCGCCACGGCGACCTCGGGATGACAAAAATCTGAAGTTTTCTTCGTAAGAAAAAAAGAAAATGCGATGTCATCATATACACGATAGTCCATGGACTAATTTATGTTTCAGTTAAAATCACTCACTCTCAAATCCCCCATCATTCAATCTCCCATGGCCGGTTGCACCGACTTGGCTTATCGCCTGGTGGCTCGAAAACGGGGCCTCGAATTTTGTTTCCTCGAGATGATTTCCGCCAATGGGTTCATGCATGAAAGTCATCGGACGCACGAGCTCATGAAAACAGTGGCGGAAGACCGGCCCTTGGGAATTCAACTCATGGGCTGTGACCCCGATATCATGGCAAAGGCCGCGCAAAGAGCTGAAGCCATGGGTTTTGATTTGCTGGATATGAATTTGGGTTGTCCTGTCCGCAAGGTAACTGCCGCGGGCGCGGGTGCTGCCATGCTGAGAGATCCCAAAAACACGGAGCAAGTGTTTAAAAAAGTAATGTCGGCCATCAAAAAGATCCCAGTGACCATCAAAATGAGATTGGGATATGAAGATGATTCAGGGGAAGAGGCCGTTTCAATTGCCAAAATCGCTGAGGGTGAGGGACTCTCCATGATTACCGTTCATGGTCGGACCCGGGCCCAAGGGTATACCGGAAAATCGAATTGGGAAGCGATTGGAAAAGTAAAACGAGCAATTAAGATCCCTGTGTTGGGGAATGGAGACGTCTCTACGGCTGAAGACGCCAAGCGGCTTCAAGAGGTGAGCGGTTGTGATGGAGTCATGATTGGAAGAGGAGGGTTGGGGAACCCGTGGATCTATCGGCAAATTCATGAGCAGCTTTTTGAGGGGAAAAATCCTGAGCCGCCCACCCGCGAAGAGCGTATTCAGGCGGTTCTCGAGCATTTGGCCCTTGAAGTGGAACATGTGGGAGAGCAAAAAGCGGTGTTTCATATGCGAAGAATCGGGTCGTGGTATATAGCCGGGGTCACCCATGCCTCCAGCTATCGGGCAGAATTAATCCGCTGTCAGACGGTTCCTCAAGTTCGCGAAGTTCTGCTCAAAGCGCTTTCCACGTCAAAAGAATTTCGTGTGGTTCCTTCCACATTGACTGAGGGACAATGACCTTTCTCCTCCTTTTTCTCATTCTGAGCGGCGGTCCTCTTTTCGCACAGGATCCCATAGAAAATCTCATCGAGGAGGAAATAAAGACCAAGGAAGAATGGACCCAAGGCGCGGAGGAACTCCCTTTCGTTGTTTTTTTGGGAGACAAAAACGGATTGAAAATTCAATCTGATTTAATCTGCCAACCCATTCCCTACGATGAACTCATCGAACTTTCCCGAGGCCAGGCCAGCGACCGTGAAACTGTTCTCAATTTGGATATTCCCCGGGTTCGAGAGATACTTGAAACCATCTGCCTGCTTCGCCCGGGAGATGAAGTTTTGGCCATTCAGGCTGGAACACAGGTTCGATTGCCTCTCAAAGATTTTGTTGTCCGACAGGATGCTCCCGCGTGCCGGGGAGGGTCTCCCTTTTCACTGTGGGGCACGTTTTCGGAGCCGCTCTTGTCAACGCCCCTTTTCTTCGTTACTCAAGATACATGGGCAGAAGGGGATAATCATTTTGTGGCCTTGACGGAGCAAAACCCTGGACCTTTTGAACAAGCATGGCGCGCCGCCGTAAAAAATGTTTTGCCGGATCAAGATGAATTCCGGCTCAGTTTTATTGACCTGCCAGATTTATCGCCTCGCAAATTGATCATGCTTCGCCGAAAAGTGGCCCAGTTGGAAGATAATGGGCTTCCCCATCAGATTCTTTTCATGGAACAGGACACCAAGGTCGAAAAAGTATGGGAGGAACGGGTGGATATAAAAAAGGGATCCGGACATTTCCAGGTGGAAGCGGCCTTGGATTTCAATGGAAATGGTTTTTTTGACTTGTGGATGTCAGGGGTTCACCAAGGATGTCCATATCAGATGGTATTGGAAGGCGGAGAAGAGGGATTTCGTCCTCTCGACATGCCTCTGGGGCCCTGTGGGTGTTAAAATCGATGAAAAACGTCACCTTGTTTTGAAAAAGGTGATCTAGTAAGCTTCGACCGATCATGGAGATCTTTTGCCGCCTACTCTTTGGCCATCTATTGGCCGATTTCACCTTCCAAACCAACTTCATCGCCGACTGGAAACGACGCCGATTTACGGGGCTTTTATTCCATGTGTTTCTTCATCCTGTCTTCTATTTGGCTCTAACCTGGCCCTATTTGGGTGAAACGTGGCGGGTTTATGGTCCCGTGGCTTTAAATGGGTGGGTTTGTGTGGCGCTTATCACCCTGGTTCACTTTATTGAGGACTGGTTTCGTGTGCTGGCCATCTCGCGAGGAGCCAACGATAACACCTTTTTCTATTTTTGGGACCAGTTCGTTCATCTCGTGGCCATGTGGTTTTTAGCCCCGGTCAACGGATACCCTCTTGTCAATGATTGGCCCATTCTGGGCATTTTGTTTGTGGTGGTTACCCATTGCGCGACGGTGACCATTTGGTTCATCGAAAAAGATATTTACGGGAAAGAATTCCCTGAGACCGAAGAAAAGTATATTTCCATTCTTCAGCGGTTGGTGGTTTGGCTCTCGTTTTTCTTGCCTCATCCATGGTGGATTTTCATTCTCCTTTTTGTGTTGATTAGTTTTTTTCGGCATGTCTGGACGCGGCGCGTGGACTTCAGTTGGGCCAGCGTTATCATGGGGAATTCCATCGCTGTTATCTGTGGGATTTTCTCGCGATTCGTGTTGAATTTTCACTTCTAATCCTTGCGTTTCCTTTTCTTATCCATTGCGATTATCTCAGGCTTGTCGGTTTCACTTCACGCGATTCTTAGACGACGAAATCCCTACGCGGCTCTCTGGTGGATCGGCGTGGCTTGGGTGTTCCCCATCGGGGGAGCGGTTCTGTATTATTTCTTCGGAATCAATCGCATTGAACGCAAAGCGGCCCGTTTGAGACGGGCGGCTCTCCCTCGAACTCAAATTCCCAGCCTCGTTCCTTCCGCCACGGATCACGAACCGTCCGCTGTATTTGATGGTTTCCACTTGAACACATTGAGGAGAATGGGAGAGAAAATTACCAGGCTTCCTTTGACTCGAGGCAACCGCATCACACCTCTTTTTAACGGAGATCAAGCCTTTCCAGCCATGCTCTCCGCCATCGATCGCGCGGAGCACTCAGTTGGTTTATCAACCTATATTTTCGAGTTTGATCCGGTGGGCCAGCAATTTATCGAATCCTTGGGACGGGCCGTCAAACGAGGTGTTCAGGTTCGGGTGCTCATTGATGATGTGGGGTCTGGTTTTAAATGGCGGTCGATCTTTAAAGAATTTTCCAGACAACAAATTCCAGCCGAAACCTTCATGCCGACCCTGGTTCCTTGGAGAATGGTTTATTTCAATTTGCGTAATCACCGAAAAATACTCACGGTGGATGGTCGTTTGGCGTTTACCGGAGGAATGAATATCACCTCCAATCACCTGCTCAAACTCAATCCCAAAAACCCTGCAAAAGATGTGCATTTCCAAGTTGAGGGTCCCGTGGTCAATCAAATTCAAGACACATTCCGTCTTGATTGGCATTTTACAAGCGGCGAAGATTTGGGTGGAGAGGCCTGGTTCCCTTCTCTTTTCGAAGAGGGTTTAACTTATGCCCGGGGGATTTCAGACGGTCCCGATGAAGATTTCGAAAAAACCAAATTGGTTCTCTTGGGGGCGATGGCGCAAGCCAAGCAGTCCATTCGTATTGTCACGCCCTATCTGATTCCAGATATGGCCCTCATTTCGGGGCTCAACTTGGCCGCGATGAGCGGACTTCGGGTGGATGTGGTGTTGCCGGCCCATTCTGATATGGCGATGGTGAATTGGGCGACGGAGGCCCTGTTGTGGCAGATTCTTCAGAGAGGCGTTCATGTCTGGCGGGTTCCGGCGCCATTCAATCACGCCAAACTGATGGTGGTCGATGGAGCTTGGACCTTGTTTGGATCCAGCAATTGGGATCATCGCAGTTTAAGGCTCAACTTCGAGTTTAATGTGGAGTGTTATGGCCGGGAATTGGCTGGCCCCTTGGATTCCTATGTCAACCAGCTCATTTCAACCGCGCGGCCTATCACATTGGAGATGGTGGATGGTCGACCCTTGCCTCAAAAGATTCGAGATGGCATCGCTCGGCTTTTCTCGCCGATGCTCTGAGAATATTTTGATACACTCGCGCCCCCATTGAAAAACATCTATTTAGTGGCCATAGCTCAGCTGGAAGAGCGTCTCGCTACGAACGAGAAGGCCGTAGGTTCAAATCCTACTGGCCACAAATTTTAATATGAAGCTCCTTATATTCATTCTCTCATACAATGCCGAAAAGCATATTGAGTCGGTTTTCAACGACATTCCTCCCCAGTACAAGAACACCTCCAACGCCGAAATATTGCTCATCGATGACGCGTCCAAAGACCGAACGGTTGAGGTGGCGCGTGAATATGTAAAGCGAGAGAAGCTCACCAATGCCCGTGTTTTAAAGAACAAAGTCAATCAAGGCTATGGGGGCAATCAAAAAGTGGGATACCGCTATGCGGTGAACTATGGGTTTGATGTGGTGGTGATGCTTCACGGGGATAATCAATACACCCCCAAGGCCTTGCCGGAGTTGGTGGCTCCTTTTGAGCAGAATTCCAGTGTGGGATGTGTGTTGGGCGTGCGGTTCGGGCAGAAGTATTCTCCTTTAAAAGGAGGGATGCCCCTCTATAAATTTGTTGGTAACCGCATTCTGACGAAAATTCAAAACAAGCTGGCGGGTGTCGCTTTGAGCGAATGGCACACGGGGTACCGGGCTTACAGCACCAAGGCTTTGTCACAAGTCGCTTTTGAACTCAACACGAACGATTTTCATTTTGACACCGAAATTATTCTCCAATTGATTCAAAGCGGCGCCAAGTTTTTGGAGATCAATATCCCAACCCGGTATGGAGATGAGATATGTCATGTCAACGGCATGAAATACGCAAAAGATGTTGTCAAAGCCAGTCTTAAGTTTTTCCTCCAGAAATATCAGCTTTTTTATGACGCTCGCTATCATCCAGGCCTTTTAAGCGATGCGCCGCTGGACCACCAAGAAGCCTCCGTGTACGAGGAAAAATTTGAATCCATCAGTCCGCATTCTCTGGTTTGTGGAGAGGCGGGGATTGTTCCTCCTCAATCAAAAGTATTGGATATCGGCTGTTCGGGCGGATATGTCGCTGAACAATTAACGAAAAAATTTTCTTGCCGGGTCATCGGCGTCGATATGATTCCACCAACGGAAGTGAAACCGACGATGCTTCGTTATGAGCAAATCAATTTGGAGCAGGAGGCGGAGCGGCTTCATCGATTGATTCTGGCTGAAAATTTTGACGCTATTTTACTGCTAGACGTGATTGAGCATGTATCTTTCCCGGAAAAGTTTTTGCTCGGCTTAGCGCGATTGGGTTACAAAACTCCTCCTCGATATGTGTGCAGCACCGCCAATGTCGCTTTTTTTGTGGTTCGGCTTATGATGTTGATGGGACATTTTAATTACGCCCGAAAAGGAATTCTCGACGTGACTCACAAACGCCTGTTTTCTCTGCACACATTCAGGAATTTGATGATTCAGACAGGTTTTGTGGTTCAAAAAGAACATTTCATTCCATTTCCCTTTCGAACGCTGGGGTTTTCCCGGCGAATCGCTCAATGGATGGAACGAATAAATATCTTTTTGATTCGTCTC
The DNA here is from genome assembly GCA_022072025.1 of Elusimicrobiota bacterium. NCBI lineage: Bacteria > Pseudomonadati > Elusimicrobiota > Elusimicrobiota bacterium. Next base: position 26,762 of record JAJVIP010000006.1, on the reverse strand, counting down.
GCGCCGAAACTTTTTTCCTACCAAATCTTATTCGAAGCGGTCCCCTTGACCACCCCCAGTGCAACGTTGGAGCATGCCCTCTCCTCTGAAAAAGAAGTCATCGCCTCCCAAAGGGGTTGAACATTTGCCTTTCATGCAGCGGGCTCTTGCAGGGGCGGCGTCCGCGGCAAGAAAAGGGGAAGTTCCCGTGGGGGCTCTATTGGTGCGTGACGGGCATGTCATCGCCAAGGGTCACAATTTAACCCGAACCAAAAGGGATCCAACCGCGCATGCTGAAGTCGTGGTGATTCAGGAGGCGGTTAAAAAGTTAAAAAATGAGCGATTTCTAAATACGATTCTCTATGTCACCTTGGAGCCCTGCGCCATGTGCGCTGGAGCTATTGTTCAGGCCCGAATCCCTCAGGTGGTTTTTGGGGCCAAAGATCCCAAGGCGGGGGCGTGTGGCTCGGTATTTAAAATATTACCGAACCGGAAACTCAATCATCGTCCTATTGTTGTAAAAGGGGTCTTGGCTGAAGAATCAGTGGGGTTGTTGAGAACGTTTTTTAAGAAAAGACGTCAGTTGAAACGGGCTCCTCTTCACTTTAATTCATAGCCTTCACCATAGTGCGAAAACCGGGGGTGACATTGGTTTCGACGGTGGTTGTGTAAGTGCCTGTCGCAGGTCGGAGTTGGTCGACGGCTCCGTTATCAAGTCGCCCAAACTAGTAACTGCCAACGAAGAGTTGGCTCTCGCAGCCTAATACGCTGTGACGTTCCGCCCGAAACGCCCGGTATCGGGGTCGGAACGCCATTACCGGGATCGGTTGTTTGAGCGAGTCTCGTCTCAAATAACTTAAAAACAACGAGGCTGGCCGCGCCGCGGTTCTGTCTCGTGACAACGATGCGGCGAGATAAAAGACGAGGCTAAGCCTGTAGCGACAACACAAGCGCCCCATCGGACGCGGGTTCGATTCCCGCCACCTCCAAAATTTCAAAGAAAAATTTGGTCTATGGACAATAGTCTATGGACCATGGACCATAATTAATGATCAAGTTATTCAAAAGATTTTTTCATTCCAAAGTCGAAACCGGCGATCAAGCCCCTGATTTCTCTCTGTCTTCACATGAAGGCAAAACGGTTCGTTTGAGTGATTTTCTTGGAAAAAAATGCGTGGTCCTCTACTTTTATCCCAAAGATGACACCTATGGTTGCATTGCGGAGTCGTGCAGTTTTCGCGATCATTATGAAGTTTTTAAGGAAAAAGGGGCGGAAGTCATTGGGATTAGTTCGGATTCCCCCGAATCCCATCTGCGGTTTATTCAAAAGTACAAACTTCCTTTCACGTTATTGAGTGATCAATCCAATCAGGTGCGGCGTCTTTATGGTGTTCCTTCAACCATGGGAGTAATTCCTGGCCGTGTCACCTTTGTAATTGATAAAAAAGGAACCGTTCAACATGTTTTCAATTCACAGTTCAACCCCAAATCTCACGTTGAGCAGGCGCTCATGATCTTGCGGGAATGTAACCCATGTTAGATTTGGCGATTCATTGGGTTGAGTTGGCTCAAGCCAGTTTTTGGTTTTCATTGGCTTTTTACGTCATTTTTGTGGTGGGGGTCATGGGACTCCCCATTACGCTCTTCCCGATTATTGGCGGCGTGTTATTTCCTTTCTGGGTGGCTTTGCCGATGAATATATTTGCCGCCACCACTGGCGCCTGGTTGTCTTTTATGGTGACTCGCAAATGGGGAGAACGAAGTGTGGGAACGTTTTTTCGCAAAGAGTTCAAAGCGTGGGAGAAGTTTTCAAAGATGGAGGGATTTAAAACAATTCTTCTGCTTCGATTAATTGGGGTTCCGCCGTTTATTGTTTCAAACTACGCGCTGGGGTTTTCGGGGGTTCGGCAAACCGATTTTATTACGGGAACCATGATCGGAATTTTGCCTTGGATGGGCATTGTGACTTATTTGGCTCATTCTCTTTGGGAGGCGGCCCTGGTGGGGGGGCAAAAAGGCCTAACCAAGGCGTTGGCGCATGCGTTGGGACCTTTAATATTGGTGTCTTTTTCAATCTTGGGCGTGATGGTGTTTAACTATATGCTCAAACGTCGGCGTCATTCGAATTTATAACCGAATCCTTCGATGGTGGTGACATGTCGGGCCCCTTCAGGACCCAGTTTTTGGCGTAGCCGTTTGATGGTGGCGTCAACGGTTCTATCGGTCACAGGATAATCGGTTCCCCATACCGTTTCTACCAGATAACTTCGACTGAGAACTTGAGGGCATTTCTTCATCAAGACGTACAACAAATCAAACTCTTTCCTCGTCAGCCTTCCTTTTTGAACTCCATCCACTTCCACGGTGATTTGATCCACCAAGATGCGCACATTGGCACGCTCCAATATTTTTTCGGTGGGGTTTTCATGCAGCGTCCTACGCAAGATGGCTCGAATTCGCGCCACCAATTCCTTGGGTTCAAAGGGTTTGGGTAAATAATCATCCGCGCCAAGCTCGAGACCCTTCACTTTGTCTTGAACATTGGCTTGCGCGGTCAGCATCAAGATGGGGATATGCCGGATGGCGGGGTCTTGTCTCATGACTCGGCACACTTCCATGCCGGGGATGTCGGGGAGGCCCAGGTCGAGAATGATGAGATCGGGTTTTTCATCATGGGCCATGGTGATGCCGGTTCCACCTCGCGGGGTTGAAACCACGCTGAACCCTTCTTTGGGGAGGATGGTATCAAAGAGCATCAGAATTGATTCATCGTCGTCTATGGCGAGAACTTTGGATTTGAGTGCGTCCATGGCAACCTCCCGAGCGTTTTCTTATGTTGTTGGGTGCTTGGGAAGAATATTCCCTGTCCACGTCGGAAAATCAATGAGAATTTTTTGTCATCAATTTGCCTTCAATTTGCCACCTGTTTGTCATGGGGGTGGAGAAGTCCGTGTTCGGAGTTGCCGAAGTTGTTGTTGACAGGCATTGTGGGCTTATGGTAGTTAACGGCCCATCCGCAGTGAAGCGGATAATATGTACAAACGGCAATGAAGCCTTCTTCCAAGATAGTTGGAAGAGGGCTTTTTTAATTTCGGGCAATGAGGCTCAAAATGGATGCCGTCAAAAAAATTAAGGGGGATGTTATGAGACATCTGAAAAAAAGACTGACCCTCTTCTTTGTGTTGACGACCTTGAGCCTTGGAGTCATGGGTCTTGTCCGCGCTGAAGAGGTAACTACCGTGGTGGCTGCCACGCCTGATATGGCCGCTCAAATTGCGGAGCTTCAAACAAAAGCGATGGATAGCAAAGTGGCCATGGACACCATCTGGGTCCTGGTGACTGGAATGTTGGTGTTTTTTATGAACTTGGGGTTTGCCATGGTGGAATCCGGGTTTGCGAGAGCCAAGAACTGCGTGAATATTCTTTCGAAGAATTTCATCGTGTTCGCCGCCTCTTCGATTGCCTTTTGGATCATTGGGTGGGGGTTGATGTTCGGTGATGGCAATGGGTTTATGGGTCTTAATGGGCTCTTTTTCCTTGGCGGTGCCGACAACAGTCCCGCTTCTGGTGATGCTTATCAAGGTGTTTACAGTGCCATTTCTTGGGCCACGGTTCCCTTCTTGGCCAAGTTCTTCTTTCAATTGGTGTTTGCTGGAACCGCGGCAACGATTGTTTCAGGAGCGGTGGCTGAACGTATTAGATATGGATCCTTTATCATTTTCTCATTTGTGTTGGTGGGACTTTTGTATCCCATCACGGGCCATTGGATTTGGGGTGGAGGGTGGCTGGCCAAAGCCGGTTTCTGGGATTTTGCCGGTTCCACAGCCGTTCACTCTGTTGGTGGATGGGCCGCATTGGCGGGAGTGATTGTATTGGGACCTCGGTTTGGAAAATATGGGAAAGATGGAAAAGTGAACCCCATCCCTGGGCACAACTTGACATCGGGCACCGTTGGGGCCTTGATTCTGTGGTTGGGTTGGTTTGGTTTTAACCCTGGATCCACCATGGCCGCTGTAGCAGGCGATATTGCTCGCATTTGTGTGACGACCAACACCGCCGCTGCTGCCGCCTTATTGACCTCGACCCTTACCTCTTGGGTATTCCTTAAAAAACCTGATCTTGGAATGTCCATCAATGGTTGTTTGGCCGGTTTGGTTGCGGTCACCGCGCCTTGCGCATTTATCAGTGTGGGCAGTTCTTTTGTGATTGGCGCGATTGCTGGGGTCATTGTCGTGTTTGCCGTTATCATGTTTGATAAATTGAAACTTGATGATCCTGTAGGAGCGCTTTCGGTTCATTTGGTTTGTGGTGTATTTGGAACCATCTGCGTCGGTTTATTCGCGCAGGATGTCTTCTTGCCCAATACAACTGGAAATGGACTCTTCTATGGAGGCGGAACCAAATTGCTCATGACTCAGTTAACCGGAGTGGGTTCCGTGGCCGCTTTCACATTCATTGGTGCTTTCATCACATTTTATGTGATTAAAATGGTGTATGGATTGCGTGTATCGCTTCAGGAAGAAATTGAAGGACTCGATATCGGAGAACATGGACAGTTGGCCTATCCCGAATTCGTGTCAAGAAAAGCCACCCATCAAGCAATTCCTATAATGATGGAAGGAGTATCCAAATGAAAAAAATTGAAGCCGTTATTCGACCCGATAGTTTAGATTCTGTATTGGCGGCCTTGGAACAAAAGGGGTATCCCGGCATCATGGTCACGGAAATTGAAGGCCATGGAAAGCAAAAGGGGGTCAGCCAGCAATGGCGCGGCCAAGAATACAAAGTGGACTTGTTGCCAAAAGTGAAACTTGAAGTGGTGGTCAGTGATAAAGAAGTCGAAGAGATTGTTGCGACCATCAGTAAGGTGACCAAAACAGGTCAAATTGGAGATGGGAAGATATTCATCACCAATCTGGCTGAAGCGGTCCGCATACGGACCGGTGAACGGGGCGACAGCGCTCTGAATTAATCGCTGAAAGACAGTCTGTTCAACATCGGCCCTCCCGCCAAATAATCCGGTGGGAGGGCCGATTTCTTTTCATGGGGCCTGTTCACCTTCTCATATCGAAATGGTATGAATCTGGGGTTCCTGCAAAAAAATGAAGAAAAAACCTCACTTTTACCTTGATTAAAAATCTCAAAGAACTCTTTTTCGGGAAACCCAAAAATCCACTGGATCCTCAGGTTTTCCATAATCTGTCTCTGATCGCCTTTTTTGCTTGGGTGGGTTTGGGGGCCGATGGTTTGAGCTCTTCTTGTTACGGTCCTGAAGAAGCGTTTCGGTCCTTGGGCGAGTATACTCACCTGGCCATTTTATTGGCCATCGCCGTGGCCGCCACCGTGTTTATCCTCTCTGCCAGTTACACTCAAATCATCGAACTCTTTCCTTCTGGAGGCGGAGGCTATTTGGTGGCCTCAAAATTGCTGGGGCCGTTTCCAGGTCTTGTTTCGGGTTGCGCTTTATTGGTGGATTATATTTTGACAGTCGCCATTTCAATCGCTTCGAGCGCCGATGCGATATTTAGTTTTTTACCTTCCCATTTTCTTCCTTATAAATTTTTCGCCGCCATTGTTTTTCTCCTGGTTCTTCTCACCTTAAATCTCAGAGGAATCAAAGAGTCGGTTATGATCTTGACTCCCATTTTTCTTGTTTTTGTCTTTACGCATACCTTCATTATCGTCTACGGGATTGCCTCCCATGGAGCGGACTTGCATGGGATGGTGGCCGACACGGTTACGGAAACTCAGCAGGGGCTCTCGCATATGGGTTTATTTGGGATGGCCTTCATTTTCATGCGCGCCTTTGCATTGGGAGGCGGTACTTTTACAGGAATCGAGGCCGTTAGCAATGGACTTCAAATTTTACGCGAGCCGCGGGTTGCGACTGGGAAAAAAACCATGCTTTTCATGGCCTGTTCCTTGGCTTTCACCGCCGGCGGCATCCTCATTAACTATTTACTGAATGATATTCGAGAAGTTCCTGGGCAAACCTTGAACGCCACCTTGGTTCATGTGTTAACAGATTCCTGGTCCTTGGGGCGGCCGTTTTTCCTGATCACAATGCTTTCTGAAGGAGCCCTTTTGCTGGTGGCGGCGCAGGCGGGTTTTTTGGACGGCCCTCGGGTGATGTCGAACATGGCCATCGACAATTGGTTGCCACGCCGGTTTAAAAATTTAAGTGACCGCCTTGTGATCAAAGACGGGATTCTAACGATTGGAATCGCGGCGTTGGTCATGCTTCTTTATACGCACGCTTCCGTTCGGATTCTCGTCGTCATGTACAGCATCAATGTGTTTTTGACCTTTTCTCTTTCTCAATTCGCCATGGTGAAACATTGGGTTCAAGAGCGGGGACCTCAATGGAAAAAAAAGTTGTGCGTGAGCGGAACAGGGCTTTTGGTCACCGCCAGTATCTTGATTGTAACCGCAACGATTAAATTCTCAGAAGGGGGATGGGTTACCCTCCTCATCACGGGGGGGTTTATTCTTTTCTGTCTGTGGGTCCACCATCATTATGGGCAAACCTCGGCGGCTTTGCGTCATTTGGATGAGATCCTCACCGATCTTCCTCTGCCTGAAGAAGCTCCCAAAGTTCAACGCAAGCCCAATGAGCCGACGGCAGTCCTTATGGTCACTGGATACAATGGAATGGGCATTCACTCCTTTTTGGCCATTCACAAATCATTCCCGGGGTATTACAAAAACTTTGTGTTTCTCTCCGTAGGCGTTATCGATACCGATCGCTTCAAAGGGGTGTCCGAACTGGATAATTTGAAAGAATCTCTGACCAAAGACTTGGAAAAATACGTGGTCCTTTCTCAGCGAATGGGGTTTTTCGCCGAATCATGTATGACGTTGGAAACGGATGTCACTGAAGGCCTTGAAACCCTCTGTCAAGAAGTGGGGCCCCGTTACTCTCGAAAAATGTTTTTTACGGGGCAATTGGTTTTTGAGCACGAAACTTTGTGGAACCGATTGCTTCACAATCAAACAGCGTTTTCGTTGCAGCGCAAACTTCTTTTCAAAGGATTGGAGGTTGTTATTTTGCCCATTCGTGTTCGGTTGCAAACCTCTTCTAAAAAAAGCGTTGGAGTTCAGGGATGTTGATGTCGCGTGTGAAGCTTCGCAATTTTCGATTACAAAAATCTTTTCTCAGCCATGCGGAAGGATCTTGCCTGGTGACGATGGGCAAAACCCAAGTTCTTTGCGTTGCCTCGGTCGAAGACGCCGTTCCGAAGCACGCCGAAGAGAAAGGGACCGGCTGGATCACGGCCGAGTATGCCATGCTTCCGCGGGCCGGAGAGAGTCGAAGCCCTCGGAGCAAAGTGAACAGTGGCGGGCGCGTTCAGGAGATTTCCCGGTTGGTGGGGCGTTCTCTCCGATCGGCGGTTGATTTATCCCTGCTGGGTCCCCGAACCCTCACGATTGACTGCGACGTCATTCGCGCCGATGGTGGAACGCGCACGGCTTCAATCAATGGCGGGTTTGTGGCCTTGGTTCAAGCGTTGATGCACTTGCGTCACCGAGGACTTTTGCCCCAATGGCCATTAAAAAATTTTGTTGGAGCGGTATCGGTGGGGCTGTACAAAGGCAAACCCGTGTTGGATTTGGCCTATGAAGAGGACAAAGATGCTGATTCGGATATGAATGTCGTGATGACAGGGCGAGGACAATTCATAGAGGTTCAGGGAACAGCCGAAGGTTCCCCTTTTTCAAAACGGGAGCTGGATACCTTGTTGAATCTTGCTCAAAGAGGGATTCGTTCCATTCATTTGGCTCAAAAGAAAGTTTTGGGTCCTCTCCCTGTTCCCTCGAAAAAATGATCACCCTCGTCCTCGCCACCCACAATTCACATAAGGTTCGTGAGATTCAGCAAATCCTTAAAAAAGCCCATCTGAAGGTGAAAATTCTGACGTTGGAGGCTTTTCCCAAGTTTCCTCCCGTGGTAGAAAACCTCGAAACCATTCGCGGCAATGCCGCCAAAAAGGCCAGGGAAGTGGCGAAGAGAACAGGTCATTGGGCCTTGGCCGATGACACGGGCCTGTTTATAAAAGCCCTCCAAGGCCGTCCCGGAGTTTATTCGGCGCGGTTTGCCGGTCCGAATTGCACGTTCGCAGACAACAACAGAAAAGTTTTGCGTTTGATGAAAAATGTTCCCCCCAAAAATAGGCAGGCTTCCTTTCGTTGCGTGGCCGCTCTGGCTTCACCCAAGGGAAAAGTGGTTTCAGTTGAAGGGCGAATAGACGGTCTTATTTCAGAAAAACCCAAAGGGTCTTCTGGTTTTGGTTACGATCCCATTTTTCTCGTTCCCCACCTAAAAAAAACCTTCGCTGAACTAAGTCCCAACATCAAAAACCGGATCAGTCACCGCGCCAACGCTTTCACTCAAGTTCCTGACCTATTGCATAAGCTCCTCAAAGCTTCCAGGTGATTTTGTAGGATTCTTTTCCCTTCGTGCCCGTAGCTCAGTTGGAAGAGCACCGGCCTTCTAAGCCGGTTGTCGCAGGTTCGATTCCTGCCGGGCACACCCCTCACACGGGGTTTTAGCGGACAATGCTGTAGGCAACTCTTTAGCATTTTAAGTTCATTCATCAGGCATTAAGACAATTTGTCATCCTGAGGAGGGTTTTTTCCGACGAAGGATCTTTTCCAAGTTATTACCATTGGCATATGAATCAAGAGATCCCTCACTATGTTCGGGATGACATTTCGTCGGAGAACTCAGAATTCTAAAGAGATACTGATGGTGAGGCCATCTCTTTTTTCCTTTGAAATGAACAACAAATTTTAAACTTTCCTCCTCACCGAGAGCCCAGAAACCGCGCTACCTGTCGAAAAATATTTTCTTGAATCGAAATAGATGGCCGGGCTGTTACAAGTGCTCTAAAGTAATTGACAATCAGTTATTTTTGTCAACAAAAAAAGCGGACAATGTTTACAACTTTTTCATGCGATCTTAAGACGGAATTCAGAAAATTAGAGGTATGAAAAACTGGCAAAGATATTTTTCCGCTTTTCTTTCTTTTTCATTGTTCTTTACGCAGTGCAGCTTCATCTATTCATCCGAAATAAATTTTTGGACTGAACGCCGCCGACTTTCGGAGAAGGCAAACGAGGAGGCGAAAAGCTATGCCTCCTTACCTCCTTCGTTCAGTCAAGTCCCTGCTAAAAACCTCGATTCTCTTGTCTCTTCATTTCCTGTTGCTCGCAGGCCCCCGCTCTCTTACTCCACACGGGCTCCATCCAGGTGGAAAGATAAAAGAATATCCAATGATCTACAGTCCATCCTAGATTCTATTTCCTTCTCCTATGGTTCCATTCGGGAACTATATGATTCAAAAGAAAAAACAAACTCCCCTGTTTTGATCATTCAGGATATCCACATGAACCCAGAAGCGCAGAGCAATATCGCTTCAATTCTCACTTCTTTAATAGAAACCAATCGAGCTGGAGTCATTGGTGTGGAAGGGGCTTTTCAGCCGATAGATTTTTCATTTCTTCGAACATTCCCTGACAAAGCAATTCAACAGAAAGTTGCCGACGACTTTTTACAAGCAAGTCTGCTGGCCGCTCCGTCCTATGCCGGTCTCATGTCCCGTTTGGCGCCACCTCTTATCATCGGGGTGGATGACAAAGACAGTTATCACCTCAATGTAAAAGCCTATCTTGATTCACGAAAGATTCAGGAAACGGTAAATCAGCATCTTCGCAGTTTTCAAGAAAGACTTTCTCAGGCCAAGAAAGTTTATTTTTCCTTCGAATTGTCCCAGCTCGACAATCTTCAAAGCTCCTATCATAAAGGGAATTTGGGACTTGGTCCTTATGTTCAGGCATTGGCCAATCGGAACCAAGAGATTGGGCCGGTTCTCAGTCAATTCTTGGAGGCGTATCGATTGGAAAAAACCTTGGACTTCCCTCTGGTCGAACGTGAAAAACAAAGGGTTCTCGAACGGCTTACGTCGAATTTAACAACTGAGGAAGCCGGCGACTTGGTATCCCGTGGGTTGGCCTTGAGAAGTGGCCAAATTGAATTTGGAGATTTTTACGCAGCGCTTCAGAACCTTTGCCATCAAAGGAGAATTGATCTAAGCAAGACACCGGAATTCAATTCATATATCCGTTATGTGTTATTGGCCGATGCTTTGCAGGGAGAAATGCTCTTTGAAGAATTGGAACGCCTAGAGAAACGGACCTTCCAGAAGCTCATCCAATCTCCAGAAGAGAACCGGTTGGTCAGTCTTTGCGATCAGTTCTCTCTCACCGAGAAAATGGTGCAATTCTCACTTTCTCCGACAGAGTGGACTCGTTATCAACAATTGAATAGATCATTGTCAGAGATGTGGCAGGAATTGGGCGCACTCCTCGATCGTCAGGACTCCCTCCAGAATATTCCATCACTGCTTGCATTTGAATCCTTCTACAGAGAAGCAGATAAGCGAAGCCAGAAGATGGTTACCCGCTTACTTGCGGCAAGAACCAATAAGGCGCGTGTGCTGGTTGCAGGCGGCTTTCACACGCCAGATATCGCGGCGGCGTTGCGTAGAAAGAAAACATCGTACGTCGTCCTCTCGCCCAAGATGACGAAGATCGAAGATAAAGATGGCGCTGGTTATCTTTCTTTATTCGCCCAAGCCAAGACGCCACTCGACAAACTCTTCCAAGGGGAACGCCTCTTCATTAATCCTTCCACCAACAATTTCAGCTGGACCGGGTTGATGGTTCGCTTTTGGTCTGTTTCGGAATCCATCCGTTCAGGGTTGAGGAAAGTTAATCCGCCATTTCTTCAGCCCCCAATAGAGTTCTCTGTTATTCCGGGTGAGCTGCCGAGCCTTTGGCGGGTTTCTCCTATTCAGCGGTGGAGCTGGGCACTTCTATTCTCGCAAGGAGAACTTCTGTTCGCCTGGTTGATTCCATTGCTTTCAACGAGTTCTTCACAAATGACATGGGTCGTCTGGATTATTTGGGGAGCGCAGTCGGTTCTGTTCTCCGGCTGGCATCTCGCCAACCAGTGGAAACACCTTACGCCTGCACAACGTTTCGTTGAAAAACTGACAGCTATGATTCCTGGCCTTCGAGGAGAGGGTGAGACTGGAGAAGAAGAGACCGAGAATGGGAACGGTAATCAGGAAGGGCAAACGAAGAACGTTGCCGATAACAACTCTAAAAAATTCGAATCAACCGTCACAAATCCATCGATAGCAAGCTCGATTGAGCAAGGTAAAGCTGTAGCTATATCGATTCAACGCCTACGCTCACTTAATGTTGTGGAGTTATTCGCTGGACCTTACGAGACGATTGCGGAGAGGCTCTTAGCTGATGCGGCCTTAGCTGATAAAAATGCTGCAAAGCGTACGCTGCTTGACTACCTGAAGAACTTTGAGCAAAGACAGTGTCTTAAGCGCGCTTTACTTACGGCGCAGTCGCTCGCTTTCGATTTGACGGTTCAAGGATCTGCGCCTGATATTGGTTTCGGACGTCTTGTGTTTCTTATACAGGAGCAGAAACCCGAAAGTGCCAATCCACTCTTAAATGGCGCGGTCTTAGCTCATACCGGAGCCGGGAAAAAATCAGGGAATATATATGAGGGCACGATTTTCCTTCACCTCAATACCGTCGCGGCGGCACATGGTTATCGCGGCGGCTACAATGATCTATTAACTCTCCTTCGACATGAAGCGGTCGACTTGCGACGTGGACGCCATAAATTCAAATCAGCAGAGGAAGAGGAGGCCATCCGTCGGTTATGGCAGGCTGCCCGGTCGAATATTTCGGGCGCACGGGAAAATCGATCTCGAACGGCTGTTTCAACTCCAGATCCAAATGATGTCTATCAATGGCTTATGTCGTTGGACGGGCCAGAATTTCAAACACTCTACACGTTCCAATCAATGGGGCTTTTGGATAAACGATCACTCCGTGAATTTGTCGATAAGTTGGTTCGGCCGCGTTTCCCTGAATTTGATTCCAGCTTCATCGAAGAGCATCCAAACACTCGGACCTTGCTCGCGGAAGTAAAACGCCAAATTTGTGAGCCAGCAGGGCTTTTTATGACTGACATTGCTCATCCGGGTATAGTGCGAGAAGCCTCTATCGAGCAGACCCCTGCTGGTTACATTGCCGAGGTATTTTACCTCCAATACCCTTTTGGAGGCCGCGGCTATGCTGAAGCCAGTCCTTGGCACATTACTGTTGATATTGCTGGAACGGAATCGGTCCGCCAAATCTTGGATCAGATCCGTGGTGAGTGGATTCGCAAAAGCAAAAATCCCTCTGCGTTTGGCAATTTCGAAGATGAACCTCTTGGATTTGCACTGTGGGTGTGGGGTGCGATGGCGGCGCGCGAGGCGACAGCAACGACAGTTTCCCAGATCATGCAGGCTTCGCTTGCTGAGGAGACGGCGCATTATGATCTGACGCGATTAATTCTTGAAGTAACCGGTAAGGATTTAAGCAGTTTACAACCAAATGAGTATCGAGCGCTTCTTCCGCTTTTAGAATCGATGCTTACTCCGAACGCGGCTCTTCATGATTTCTTTCGATGGGCCGAAAGGCTAGGGGATGCAGATTTAAGGGTCGCCGTCATAGCATTCCTAGAAATAGAGGGAAAATTGGCATCCTTAAGTGTTGGGAATGCTCAAGGTTTTGATGATCTGTTTACGTTGATCTATAAGCAGGGAAAATCCGACAGTCCCTATTATGAGATCGCGAAGCGTTATTTGCTGCAGTTCCTAAGTGAGCCACTTCTCGGAGTTCGTCTCAGTGAGCCGGACGACTGGAAATCTTATCTCAACAGTTTGGCTGATGATCGAAGCGTTGACTCATTGAGCCGTTTAGAACAGCGTGTCCGCAGAGCTGCCGCTGATTTTAGGAGTCGAGAATTCATCCCATTGGCGGAACGTGAAGATGCAATGAGACATGCATATTTCACCAATGGTAACGGAGAAGGGAAAGGCGATGGAGTGATATATGATGAATTCCAGCCCCCTGCTCAGGCTAAATCAACAACCTTTCTGTGGAAGCAGATCGGTTCGAGAGTTTTATCTCCCACCATTTCAAACGAAACCGTGTTCACGGCGGTCTGGGAATGGTGCCGATTGTTTGTTCCATTTTTGATTGCCAACGTCGGCTCGTTTGGGCCCAGTGCGCAGGCAGTTCTATGGATCCTTTCCGCCATCAACGCGATCCACTTCATTTTCATTGATCATCCGCATCGAGACGGTCGAACGACCGGCCTTTTGATCATCTTAATGGTTGGATACCTTGGAAGTGCGGTGTTAATTCCGACTCATCCATTCATCAGCGCCATCATCATTCTGGCTCTCCTCATTTCACATGCCATTTATGATTACCCTCGGATTAATCTTCTTCGTCGACTTGAGTTGTTCAGGCCCCAAAAATCGTTTTATTCGCTTCCATGGGAAATTAAAAATTCTTCTCTGAGAACATTGGTCCAAAAGGAAATCGCCTTAAAAATATCCCCAGAAAATGAGCAACAGATTCCTATCTATGATTTTGCGGTCCGCCAACACATTGGATTTGAGGAAAGAGCACGTGTACATGAGAATGGTGATTGGCATAAAGGAATCCAAGCCTATATTGTTTCTAAAGATTCCCAAGGAAAAGTTAAGGTTCTAATTCAAAAAAGGTCTGATGTTGTTGATATCGCTAAAGGCAAATACGATCAAAGCCTCGCCACACAATTAATAGGGAAAGATCGAGGAAATCCCGCTGAGGCTTTAAAAAGAGGATTAAGAGAGGAACTGGGGCTTCACTTCTCTGATATTTTGAGATCAATTCAAATTGGAAAAGAAGGATGGATTCGTGTTGTTAAAAAATATCGTGAGAATGAAAGTCTTTATAATCGTGAGTTCATTTCACTTTATTTGGTTGAAATTCGATTTAGAGATATTACCCCGATAAGTAATAAGGTGGCGAATGCCGAATGGGTTGATTGGGAAGAATATGTGAGGAGAATTCAAGAAAATCCTGAGGAATTTACGAAGACCGGTCAATTTTACGCCTTTGACCCCTTATTCCTTAGTGAATCGAAGAAGGCCATTGATAAATTTTTATCAGGAAATCCCGTGAATCCTTTTCCCGTTAAACGAATTTGTTTTTATAGTTCCTTAGGTCGTTATCAGGTGATTCTTCATATCAACAATGATGAAAGCGTCGAAATGATCATTCGTGATATTGCCTCCAAATCGGTTGATACATTCAAAAATATTCTGACTTTTGACGTAAGAGAAGCGAAAAACACGCAGGATATAGAGATACGATTCATAGATAAAAATGGCTGCAATTATTTATGGAAAGATGGTGATCTACAACCCACTGGACTCGAGCCCGATAGGGAATCATTAAAATTCATAGAAGATGTATTTTCCAAATACAATGAAGCGCTTGTAGAAATGGCCACTCATGCCAATCAAGAAGAAATCCAAATCCTTTCTGGGATAAAGGCAAAGTTCGATCACAACCTAAAAACTCTATGGGCACGAATTATGACAGGACAAGTCGTCCTTGATGATCGTTTCCTCCTATCCGAAGGTAAACAGGCATCTCAGCTCCCTCCTAAAACGAACAAACTTGTGATGCTGGCTTTGCCGGGTACTTTTGATCCGCCCGGTTTTAATCATATCTCTCTTCTATTAGATGCTTTGGTTTACGCATCTGAGCAAAGGCAAGGAGAACGGATAACCTATATGGCCTACTTGGCTCCTGTTGGGGAACATTCCCCCGGCCCAGATGGAACGGTTTGGAAGTTGAACAAAACCTCCTCCTTTGAGCGTCATGCTATGTGCGAAAAATTTACAGCAATATTCGCTCCCCTTATTAGAACGTCGCAAATGAGTTTGAAATATCCAAATGATTTTGGAACAAAAAATGCTTTGAGAGTTCTTTCATTGAATCAAGATCCCCATAATGTATTACCTGGGACTGTTCTGTTTTATCTGGTTGCAGGGCCTGACACTTATGAAAAATGGAAATCGAATTTTGATGTCCTCTTAAGAGAGCAGAAAATTTCTACACCCAACGTTGATATTGGGATGATTGTATTTCAAGATCCCTCTAACGTATTGGCTGCCAATGAAACTGATTCCTCTTATCAATTAGACGTACTACGGGACCGCTCAATTTTAACCTTGCGATCTTCAGATATTCGAACTTCAAGCAGCTGGACTCTCTTGCCAAAAACAGTAAGAGAGTACATTCAAAATAATGGAATTTATAAACGTTCCAATACTGGATCCATGAACGGCAATCAGATAGAGCAACCAAAAAACCTTGCCTCTGGAAAACTTGCCCAAGCAGATTCAACTTCTCTTCTATGGAAATACATAGGTTCCCACATTTTATCCCCTTCCATTTCAAACGAAACCGTGTTCACTGCGGTATGGGAATGGTGCCGATTGTTTGTTCCATTTTTGATTGCCAACGTCGGCTCGTTTGGGCCCAGTGCGCAGGCAGTTCTATGGATCCTTTCCGCCATCAACGCGATCCATTTCATTTTCATTGATCATCCGCATCGAGACGGTCGAACGACCGGCCTTTTGACCATCTTAATGGTTGGATACCTTGGAAGTGCGGTGTTAATTCCGACTCATCCATTCATCAGCGCCATCATCATTCTGGCTCTCCTCATTTCACATGCCATTTATGATTACCCTCGGATTAATCTTCTTCATCGACTTGAATCGCTCGATCAAGAAAAATTCTTCTATGAATGGATGGGGACTTTCGAGCAATTCAGGCGTTTATCCAAACAACGTCCGCAACGGTTTTCATCAATTACGCTCCATTTTGCAACGGCGAATGGACGTATTTGGGAACGGACGATATCTTATCCCAAGAAGCTCTCGCGCTTAGCGGAAAGCGTTTTGATCCGATATGTTGCTGTGACCATACACAATGTGCTCTGGATGCAGGGCGCCTACGCGGTCTGGATCGACACCGAACAAACCAAACTCTTTAAGGAAATCCACGATACAGTTGAAACGGATTATGTGCGCCTTCGTAATCCGGGGTCTGTTCAGATGATTATTAAATCGAACTACGGAATGGATTCTTTCAGCATCGTAGACAACGAAACGGATCTGTTGGAAGTTAAATCTCGGTATCAAGCCATTGAGTCGAGCCTGGATACGCAACCTCGCATTTCTAGAAATACGGGAAACCTTCTGGTCATTAATGTAGGGGTCACAGAAATCAAAACGGCCGTTGTTCATCGAACCGGAAATGAACCAGCCAAGTTTGTTGGAAATCCAATAGCTATTCAGACCAAGGCTCCTGAGAACTCTTCTCATTCGGTGGACCAATTCCTTCGACAAGTAACGGAGGAAGGCCGCAAGGCTCTCCAAAGAGCGAAGCTGAAGCCGGAGGAGATTGACGGAATCGTTGTGGGAATGGCTGTTTTTTCTCCTCAGGGAAGAGCTTCGCCTCAGCAAGCCGGTGTTTTTCAAAATGTCTCTGGAGACCTCTTAGAGAGTGTGTCAAGACTCGACGATTATTTATCGAACGAATTTGGTGGGAAACCAGCGTGGTGTATTAATGATGGTGATCTTCAGGCGCTGGCGACATCTGGATTGGCGGATAAGAGAGACTTTGCTCTTTTGCGGCATGGAAGTTTCTTGACTCCCGGAGTCGTTGATAATCACGGCAAGATTATTGACGGCGTCAATGAACTCACTCGCGTCATTGTTGACATGAGTCCGGACGCATTGGTTCATCCCAAAGTTGGAACGAAAGGAAAAGCAGGACAGTACACGGCGGTACGTGGAATTAACATGATAGCGACGAGAAATGGATTGGTGTCAAAGTATGGGATTGCACAGGAAAAAGATATCCAAACCACTCTGGAAGCCTGGCTTGAGAGTGATGACGCAAATCCTGAGACCGATATAAAAAGGCAAGAAGCGAAAGCTGTTTTTGAAGAAGTCGGTGTATGGACGGCTGCATTGGCGAGGCAACTCAAAGCGGAATATGGAATCAGACAATTTGTCCTTGGAGGAAAGTTCTACAATGGAAACGCTGGAAAAATTGTTTTCGAAAAGATGCGACAACTGCTCGCAGATGAAGGCGTTGAAGTGAGTATCTTTGCCGAATCTGAGCACGCACTAAAGTTTAACGGGCTCTTGGGAGCCGCTTACCTAATCGCTGAAAACGCCGACCAACCTCGCCATGATGGCCGTTTCAAAGAACAAGAAGAAACTGCCTACACAATCAGCCCAGTGGAGTCGGCCAATAAATTGTTAGCGGTCGTATCCAACCAACCTATCAATCAATTTTATTTTGATCGGGTCCATCGGTCATTGACGATTGCGGGAAAACCAACCGATAGTTTTAGAGTCATTCAAGAACCAGTGGCCACTTTGGTGAATAGATTTAAACAACAGAACCCGAATGTGCAGATTTTGGGTAATCCGTTAATCAATTCCAACCTTGGTTTGAACGATGGGACTGTGTTATATGCCGATGGACGTCTTTATGCAAATGCAGAGGAGCTTCAAAAAAATGTCATCGGTGATCGAGTCTATTATTCTTCCAGAAGACATTATTATGCGCTTGTCCAATGGGAAGAGGGCCACCGTTCAATTGAAGAATTTCGTTTCGAAGAATTTATTCCCTCTGACGATAACAACCATCCTCATGTATTTATGGGTGGGAAAATCCTCATTCGTGACAAGAGTGAAAAATCATTCGTTCGATTCGTTCCCTTAACACATCCTACGTCTATTATTTACTCCGGACAGCCGCTGATTCTCGAAAATGACTCTGTTCCATTGGATTCTTTGGTTGACCAGGTAGCGGACATGAACCATTTCTTCACTTTGCCGCGCATCGTTATGAGCAATGGGCAATTTCTTTATTTTGGAACATCTGAATTGTTAAGTGATCGAGATAAATTGGTTAGGGCGCTGCGCGGGGAAACAATCGCCCTGAGCCTTCTGGAGCTTGCTGGAACAGAAAACCTCCCTGATTTATTTGAGGAATTTGGATACACCAAAGTGGCACAGGAAAATTTGATAGATCGCGCTGGCCAATACTCGATTAACGAGCAATCAGTGTTCATCAAATTGCTTCCTGGTCTTAACCCTTTGAGTTTGATCGCCATCAAGGAGAACGGAGAGACAGATATCGTTGTAATTCCAGGAGAATCGCGATTTGTCGGTGGCTCTCTTGCCGTTGTGCAAGCTCGTTTAAAAAAGCGCGGCTATAAGGATGTTTTGTTGTTTGCCGAAGGCAAGGATGTGGCGGATGGAATTGCAAACCGCAATTCTCACTCCTCCAGTATTTTGCTGAAAGTCAAAGAGTTGTATACCGATCCGGTCATTTCAGAGGAATTAGACTTGATCCCTGGTCTTAAATACAAAGGCTTTCACATAGGGACATCCGCCAAGATTTCGGGAAAGCTGTTCATCATCGATCCGCATCAAGTGGCAATTAGTCAAAGTATTAACGAACAAGTTCTCGCGTGGAGATCAGATCTTCCCAGAACACCGATTCCTGGATTTCCTATCCAAGGACATATTAATAGAGCAGATGAATCTCGGGCGATTGTCGCACTGAGCGGTTCCCAGCCCGATTTCTTAAAGCCCAATGCAATTGCATTTCAGGATGGGAACTTAATCTTACGCTCAGAAGGAGCGCCGGGCATTGAACAAGAAAGATACGAACTCCCCAACGGAATCTTCTGGGTTTTGGATTTGGACCAGCCGCGTGTTGTTAAGGTCAGACTTTTTGAAGGCAAGTTGGAACCTGATCAAGGCGATACTCCACCTGCAAATGGATTCGGTGGTATGCTCCTTATCAAGGATGGGAAAAGTGTCCTTGATTCGAATGCGGACCCAGATCAAAGAATTTCTCTTGATAGAAAACCTGCCATTAACGGAAACGACATCTGGTGGAAAACTCTCGATGAACCCGTGGCTATGGCCGCGTGGGGATATAACCAGGATGGACAACTTATAGCGATACAACTTGCATCAACGTGGGATTCACCTGGAAAAGAGGAATCTACGCGGACATCTGGCGTTGAGCCCACTGTTCGCCAACTTGTGGGAGTACTCCTAAGCCTGGGGGTCCAAAATGCCATCTTGGGCCCCTTAAGTGGGGGACTTCAAGGCGCCTCAAGAGGTGAAGAGTTGTCCGTTTGGTGGGCCAAAGCAAGAACCGGATCAGCCTGGGGCCATCAACAACGGCCTGTTGCACACGCGCTATTGTTCACGAAAAAGAGTCAGGTGGGTGAAACTGCGATAAGGCGGGTCTCGTTGGGTAAGGAAACAGCAGAATCTGATTCTTCCACATCATCTGGTTCAGTGGGACTTTCTCCCTGGTTTATGAACCACTTCATTCCCATTATCCATCGGTTTTTTGCGCATCTCACGGACAGGGAGATTTCCGCATTGGGTGGAGCTGAAGAGTTCATTTACAGCGCGGTCACAGGTGGTTTGGTTGGATGGTTGATCGGACTCATGTTGAACAATTCTCTTGGATGGCCGGTCGAATTTGGGTTTGTTTGGGGTGCTCTTTTATCGATCGGCCATGTCATGTTTGATCATTGGAATCAAATGATGGTGTGGAACAGAGGTAAGTTGACTGTTCGGGGACCACCGACTGAAAAAGATCCCAACCGTTTGCCGGTTGAAGCCCGTCTACGCCTCCAGCTGTTTTTCACCATTGCGCTCATTCCCCGCCTGCTTTATCTTGCCGTGATTTTTTACCTCTTTCAATTTGTTGGAGCTTGGAGCATTCTTGCCGCTCTTCCCGTGGCGTTGGTTTCGCATGGGATCCTAAATATTTTGTCGTTCAAGTGGGACGGTGTGGTAGGAATGGGGGGGATTAAGAAACCCGATGAAGAATTGCCTCAACAGAGAATTTTTTCGCTGGTCCATGCCAATCAGTTTAATATCCGCCGCGCGGATAAATATGAAATAGAGTTTGAATTTCAGGTTCATTTGTCAGGGCCCGAGGTGCCCCTCAGCCGCGTTGTGGAACTGGCTAAATTGTCAGTCTTTATTCATGCACGAATTCCTGGCCAATTGGAATTCCGTGACGTTCCCGTTCACTATTTAAGCGTGCTGAGACGGGAGCCCGCCACCGGGGCCTATATAGTTTCAGGCCGGATTTCTCAGAATGAACTTGAACGTCATCTCAGTCGGAATTCTCGCTTGGGAGCCATTGAATTTGTCCCTTGGATCAAGAGCGAACATGAGAGTGATAAAAAACTATGGCTTAACCGCAATAATATTCCCTTTTTTAACTTTGAATATGATTTTGGATACAAGGCGCCGGGGGGTATGGCGGAACTTGAATATGAAGAGATGTCCGAAAATATTGATAGCGACCTTGTGGCATTGGATAAGAATTTGGCGCCATTCTTAAATCATCTTCGAGTGGAACATGAGGGTCAATCCTATCCTGTGGAAGGTATCTTGGTTAGGCCCTCTGATCTGTTAAAGAAACAACTTTCAATACTCTCTCTAGGGGAGGCATTAAAAAAAACGGGCCCTATCGGGATCGGAACGTCCCTTATAGATGGCGAGGGTTTGAAAGTCCAGCGCATATCTATTATTGAAAAAAATGAACAGCAACGAGCGGTCTTGGTGTTGTCCGAAGAACCCCGTGCCATATCCGCAGAAGCGGTGGAGTTTTCTTTAAGAGATGATCCCCCTTTAACCGTTCTCAACAAACAGGATTTGATCGACGGTGATATTTCGCATGGGAAATGGGAAGGAATTATTCGACAGTATCAACAATTGGCGCGAGCGCTCCAAAATCCTTTGGGAAATTACCCCGATGTCGTGGAACTCTTGGTTCCGGAGGTTACAGCCAACCAGATCGTGAATGCCTTAACCGAGGCTCGAGGACGCTATATACCCAGCGACTCTCTTATTCTGCGAACCGACGAAATGCCTGACTCCCAAACTCGAACACTGGCGAATCAGCCCGGGCATCCCCTGTTTTTGGTCATCCCTTGCAAAGAGATTAGGCCGGGTGTGTTGGTGGCCGTAGCCGATGCCATCCTTGAGTCTCGACAATTGTTGGAGGAATTGGGGATATCGCAACAAAGGCAAGAACAAATGTTCAGATTAATGATACCGGCCTCTGGTTTGGCCAGTCGGAACAAATTGTTCGCTCCTTTTGGGAAATTGTTGATGCCGACCAGAAAACTTGGAGTGCCCTTTCTCTATGTGCAACTCATGCAAATGCTCCAGCTGTACGATTGCACGGTTCGAGGACGGTGGGTCATTAACTCCGATAACGTATTCTCTCTGTCTGAACCGCCGCGTTTTGATTCGTCTCGTATCAATATCCTGTGCAATCACTTGCCATCAGAAGACCCCAATATTCCGAATTCCGGAGTCGTCACGGAAACACGGGAATTGAACGGTCACCTTTATGTTGAGGGATTTATTGAGAAAAGGGGGCCAGAATTTTTTAAAAAATCATTCGCCTTTGGACGGGTCTATCCGGTTAACATGGGGCCCACTTTTTTCCCCGCCCACACGGAACAAACATTGATTGATAATTACAGGTGGGACCAGTGGCGAGGAGAGAATGCAGATCTAACGCTGCGGGCCCTTTTTGAGCCCGCCTTAATGACAGCTCGTGAGTGGATAAATGTTGCGAGAGATGGATATGACAACTCGCTGAGGGGCGTTGCCGCACGCGATAAACCTGTCGCTTCAGCAGTTTGGAACAAAATTTGGCGATCCGCAAAGGATCTGCTCGATGCGTCCTCGGGTCATTTTGCGATAGCTGAGGCAGGCGAAGAAGCACACTGGGTTCATATTGGATCCGATCAGGAACTGGTTGCTGCGATGAACCATCCACTTCTGTACGGGGCTGCGTTTGGAGCGAATCGGGTACGAAAACAAAAAAACCAGACCCAAGAAGGTGAAAATTCGACTTTCCCGGTCATTTTAACTCAGAACGGCTACACCCTATTGAAATCCTTTTCACGTGGGGGAAGTTCTGCCCAAGTGTTTCTGGCTCTCAACTCTTCAGGTCAAAAGGTGATTGTCAAATATTCAAATTGGACAGGTATCAGTGGGAATGGAGTTCCTTGGCTTAGAGCTCAGTATCGCCGTTTGATGGAATTGCAGGAGTCTTATCCGCCGGATGCCATACCGCTGTATTACCGAAGCTTGGATTATTATGAAAGGCCCAGTGGGGATGAAGCCTACCTGGTCTTGGAATATTTGGAAGGAGCGGAAGACATCACGGAATATTTTTTCCGTGATGAATTAACCGCAGACGATATGATGACTGAGATTGATGGGATTGTCGGCCTCATCGCTAAAACCCATTACCGCCATCATATGGAGCCCTTTCCGGATGAGTTGTATCGCAATTACGCCGCGCGGGTTCGGCATCGGATAAGAATGTTGGCAAGCCGTTCTGAACAGGTATATGGCAGGTTGATATTGGGAAGACGGTTTCATTTGGGGAATCTTGATTACATAGATGCTTCTTACTTTTATCAAGATCTGATGAGGGATGATCACATTTTGATTAACGGTCAGAGGTATCCCAATCTTCCGGTGTTGCTGGATGTTTTTTACGATCATTTGCAGGATTTGCAGAAAAAATTTGGCCCCAGTCATTATTGTCGATACGGACACGGAGATCTTCCTCTTCGTAATGTACTTCGACTGCCCGATGGAAGGTTGGTTCTCTCCGATCTCCGAGGCCAATTTTCTCACCACAGTTCTCCCAGTCAAACCTCAGTGGAGTACGATTTGGCAAAAATTTGCCACTCTTTTTTTCTTGAGCTGGTAAGGGAAAGACACTATCAATTGAATGCAGAACGTCATTTGGGAACATTTCATTTCAATTTCCATTTTGAGAACACCCCGGGCGTTAGAAAATATCTTGAGGCATGGCGGAAATTTCCAGAACGGCTAAAAGCGAATCAAGCGGTGCAAACTCTTTTTGAAGGCGTGACTTCGGATTGGTTTGGTCATGTGCGATTGGGTGAAGCGATTGATTATGCCAGCGATATCATCCACCGTTTTAACCAGGATTCATCTGGCAGAGACGCCTTGATGTATTATTTACAAGCGACGATGGCTCTTTATGAATTTCTTAAAGAGGAAGCTCTTCTTCCAGAGCGGTTTAATAATCCGGTTGCAGATCAACAATCCTATAGATCAGTTGGACGTTTGATTGATTTAGCCGATGTGCCTCGGGAGCGCGTGATGACAATCAACATTGCTCCGCCACAGGCCCCTCCAGAATATGTGGATCTCCTTATTCCAGAAAACTTTCAGCCACACCAACCTGTCGAAATCGCTGGATTGGCCACTGATTTTGACGGTGTTCACGCACCTGAAGACGGAATCTCTCCTATTCTTCCTGAAAATCTTTGGCAAGTGGCGCGGCTCATGTATGAGGATTATCCTCAGGAAAATCTTCCTCAAATTCTCATTGTCAGCGGCAGTTCATTAACACCCTTGGGAAAAACGGGCGGACTCATGGACAGATTGATCAATCCTCTTTTTACGGAAATGCGGTCTGTTGGAAGACAAGATCAATTGAAACGACTTGTTCTTCAAACTGCCGGAAATGGAACAAGGGTTGCTTTTTCTGATCATGGGTTGATGTTACCCCCAACGCGTGGTTACCTTGATCGAGTTATTTCTGAAGAGGATGGTCTAATTATCAGCAAAGCCCTGATCAAAGTTTATTTGGAGGGACGGAGTAACTTGATTGGGGTTTCTTCTGACTTCATTTCGCATTGGAAGGAATTGCTCAACGAAGTCGAGGGTGCCAAATCTATCGTTGAATTGAAGAGAATACTAGACGAGCGAGGGCCCCAATATGGAATCGATCAGACTCTGCGGTTTCATCACAAAGGAGCACTGATCTCCATCAGCGAACATGATGTGAAAAAGTGTCCTGATATGAGTCAAGCTGCTAAGAAAATTGAAGAACAGCTCACAGGACAGACAGGTTTCAACGATTATCAGATTGTCTTCGGTGATGCGATGTTGATTGTCACTCGGCTGGACAAATCGGTGGTGGTGCGAGCTGAAATGGGGCTCTGGCCCAGGCAGCGCGGGGTTATCTTAAAATTAGGGGATTCTGGTTTTGATACCTTTCTCTTTCATCCCGAGGTCTCCAGCGGGCAATTTTCACTTTCTTATTTTCTCGGCCGCCAAGATCTTGTGAGCCATGTTCCGCATGTGCTCACCGTCAGGGATGAAAAAGGCAAAGATAACGTTCAACACAAAGGGCCTGCCAGAATTTTGAGGATCATTATTGATGCCGCTATGGCGCAAAGACCATGGGCTGATACTCCTTATCTGCAAACCCACCATGGAGAATTTATTTCTCTTTCTCAGATACAGCGCCGTTCAGGAAAAACCATAGCGCAATTGGTTAAAAAAGCATTGAATGATACACCCCCCAAAGCGGCATCTCCTCCAAATAATGGGATACCTTTTTTGTTTGGCCTTTTTTCTCCTGTTGAAATTTTTAATGTAATTAATTTTGCCCCGATCGATCATTCAAATAACGACATGACGAGTGCGCTGATGAGCATTTCACTGGTTATTGATACCCTATGGGAGGCACTCAACGTCATGATCGCGCCAGTATCAATTTTTGCGGCTGTGATGGTTCTATTGGTTGTTCATGCTTGGTTTATATACCGAATATCAAATCAGGCAGACCAGGCCCCAATGGAGAGGGAGCATCAGTCAAACAGAGACCTCACTTCGGACCGCGTTCGGGGGGAGGCGACAAACATAGCCCAATTGACGCTTGCACTTTCCAGAGACGATTGGGATGAAGCGCTGAAAATTCTGATGCAAACCAGTTCGCTGGGTTTGGACGCCCAAATATCGAAGTTGTCTCAAACGGAGCCCTTATCATGGAGGCATTTGTTCCAATCGGAGCAATTTCAAACGTTGGTTGGAGAGGAACTTCGCCGCCTTGGTAAAACGGAAGGGAAAGAATTTGAATGGACCCCCAACATTCAAAGCGCATTGAGGCTTATATTGAGTGCTGTCTACTCGGATACCTCTGTGGATGATTCGAAGACGCAATTGTTCGCCTTTTTTGGGTCTAAACCCACGGATACAAGAATTTTACTGGCCAAATGGTGGCTTGGACTTGGCAAAGAGGTTCAATTCCTTGTTCCGAAAGGTCAAGAGGCGGAATATCAGAGACTGGCCAAATTGCTTAGGGTTGAAATGAGGTCCTATGACCCGGAAATCTGTCCCAAGCGGGACCCTGGGGGCAGACCCAACATGTCCCTTAAAGAGTTCAATTCTTTGTTCAACTCAAAGGCAAGCCCCGCTTCTGTCATTTATTCTGGTTGGGTGATTCAAGATCATCATCATCGTGCCATTGACCTTGATGAGTTGATTCCAGAGTTCCTTCATTTGGGGCCTCAGCAAGAGCAGGTCTTGGCCATTCTGAAGGCCATCGCAACCGCCGCATAGGATATGACAATACCCGTGCCAAAAGAGGAACAGAAGAAAAAGCCACGAAGGGCTTGAAAGGCCGGCTTGTTGCTGGTAAGCAATAGGATGGCCGATCCAAACCTTAACTTTAAGCAAGTGGTGAGCCCCAACGTCATTCAGCGCACCGTCTTGGTGGGCCGGGTGAAAATGGCTCAGGCGTTGAAAATGCCGGAGGGGGAATGGGCCAAGCTTCTTTCCGAAGTTGAGCATGACCCCCTTTTTCATGAGCTTGTCAATGCCCGAGCGGAAGGGAAACGCATCGTCAAATTTAAACGTTTTTCACGAACGGGGCTTTCGAACCAGTTTTACGAGTCACAGGACATGGATGTGGTGGGAAGTTCAGGACTTTCCCCGGAAACTCTTCTGGAACAGAAAAAACACCTGATGGCGCTCATTCAGAAAATTGGTCAGGAAAAATTTGAACGCTATTTTCTATATCGGGAAGACGGAGATACCGCCGAACATATAGCCGAGCTTTGTGGTGTCACCCTGGAGGAGGCCAAACAAGTTCAGGATTTTGTGGTGGACATGTCGGTTCAGGCGGAGTTTAACCATCCCTCCAAACTCCAAACCAGCGACCTGGTCAAACCCACCGTCATTGGGCAAATTGTGAAGAACGACGATAACACCTTTTCTATTTCATATTACTCGCCCCATATGGCGCGCGGGCTCTATGATATTGATCGGGGAGCGCTTCGCCGGTGGCAAAAGGCCCAAAAGATGGACCGTTCTGCCGCCGCCAAATTGAGAAAGTATATTGGCCTTTTGGAACTTGCCAATTTGAAACAAGGAGCTTTTTGGCGCGTGATTGACCATTTGCTGAAAGCGCAAAAATCCTATTTTGAAACAAACGATTCCTCTCTCCTGGCGCCCGTATCACTGCGAAAGGTGGCCGCCAAGCTGGAGTTCGCTCCGAGCACGCTCAGTCGTGTGTTGGCGGCTAAAAGCGTATTGCTCCCGTGGGGCCGTGAAATATTGTTGCTTGATTTGATGCCCGGGCAAAGACACGTGGTGTTGAATATTCTTGAAAAGTTGCGAGACGAAGGAAAAGCGCATATGACCGATATGGCTTTATCCCATGAAATCGAGGAACGATTCCATGTTAAAGTTTCTCGCCGAACCATCACGGCTTGCCGGCACGTTCTCGATCATCCTCCTCACGCCAAAGCTGCTTAACATTTAGTACTCCCCAGTAGCAAGACAATAATCTGTGGCTTTTAAGAGTGAACCGTTTTTTTGATGTCGCCCCGCGATTTTTTAGTTTTGTTTTTTATTTTCACGCCGCCAGCAAACGCTGAGGTGCGC